>JASHUP010000023.1 GCA_030039915.1 Thermoplasmata archaeon
GTGGGCACTTTCAGGGTGCACGCGAACAGTCCAAGGCTACTGGTCGTCAACGAGCCCAGCGTGCAACTCGAGACCTTCACGCCGTCGAAGGTCAGCGTCACCGGGCTCGAGACGGAGAAGCCCGCGCCGGCGATCGCGACGCCGGCCCCGACGGGTCCCTGCCCCGGCACGACGGCGATCGCGGGAACCGTCACCACGAAGACACTGGAGATCTTGGAACCACCGGCGTCGGTGGCCGTGACCGTGGTCCCCGACGTACCGCTCGGCACCTTGAACGAACAGGCGAACGCGCCGGTCGCGCTCGTCTTGAGGGAGGTCCCGCTCCCACAAGTCGAGATCGTCACCCCGTCGAAGACGAGCCCGACCGTGGTCAGGACAGAGAATCCCGTCCCCGACACGGCCACGCTGGCCCCGACGGGCCCGAGACTCGGACTCACCCCGATCGCGAGCGAGGTCACGGTGAACTTTCCGGTCACGGTCTGACCGCCGGTGTTCGTCGCCGTGACCGTCGTCCCGGACGTTCCGCTCGGCACGGAGAAAGTGCAGCTGAACGAGCCGGACGCGCTGGCGACCAGCGATCCGCTCTTGCAGCTCGAGATCTTCACGCCGTCGAAGACGAGGCCGACGGTGCTGAGACTCGTGAAGCCGGTACCGGATACCGTCACCGAAGCGCCGACAGGACCCTGACCGGGGCTGACCGCGAGAGTGAGCGCGCCGTACGAGATCGCCTGCGTGACGCCGGCCCCAGATACCGAGAGAGACCCTGCGCTGGGGCTTGCGACGTATCCGGTCACGGAGCCAACGGAGTAACTGTACGTTCCGTTCGGCTCCTGGAACGTGATCGTCGATCCCGTCGAAGTGATCGTGGTGCTCCCGAGCGTTACACTCCAGCTCGTTCCGCCCGGGAGACCGGATTCGGTGAAGGCCACCGGGTAGGTGACCAACACGAAGCTCCCGGATTCGGTGACGGGCTTCCCGTTCACGACGCAGGGGCTCGGAGGGTACGAGGTCGGTTCGTAGAGCTTGTCGTTGGTCGCGACCGTGAAGGCGTACGTCCCGTTGGCCAAATTCGCCACGAGGGAGGTCGTCGCGCCCGTCGCGTGCAGCGACGGGCCGTTGGTGACGTTCACGTACCAAGTGGCCGTGGCCGGCAAACCGGTCTCCGTGAACGTGACGGCGTAGTTCACCAGCGTAAAGGTGACGGTCTCCGACACCGGGAGCCCGTTGACCACGCAGGGGCTCGGCGGGGTCGCCGTCGGTTGGTAGCGCTTGTCGTTCGTCGCCACGGTGAACGAATACGTGCCGTTGGCGAGATCGATCGAGAGAGACGAGACTCCCCCGGTACCGGAAAGAGTCTGACCGTCCGTGAAGTTCACGTACCACAGATCACTAGTCGGCAGCCCCGACTCCGTGAACGTCACCGCGTAGACCGCGGACGTATACGCGAGGGTCGTCTCGGTCACCGCGCCGCCGGTCACTGACCCGGTGTACGGAAGCGTCGTCTGCTGCCATCCCGGGATACTGGCGATCGTATACTGGTACGTCCCGGCCAGACCGGTGAAGACCAAGCTATCGGTGCCTCCGTCCGTCAGCAGCGTCAGGGTCGTGGTCGTCGATCCGCTGTGGACCATGACTTCCCAGGTCAGCCCGGCGGGCAGTCCGCCCTCCGAGAAGACGACGACGGCCAACGGGGACGCGACGGGGACGTACGGAATGACCAGGTTGACGGGACCGGTCGCGTTGAACGTGCCGCCCGAACTACTCGTGTATCCGGCGGGGACCACGTAGGGGACCCAAGAGTACTCACCTACTGGCAGCACGAGGTGGACCACGCTCGCGCTCGTCTCGACCTGGTCCAGCAGAACGTTCGGCGGATCGGGCCCGTCGCATTGCGGAGGGCTCCCCGGGCTCCCGTGGGCGGGAGTACAGGTCGAGCACCCGGGAGGTCCTCCGGGAGTCCCGTGGGCCGGTCCGCAAGCGCCGCACCCGGGGGGTCCTCCGGGACTTCCGTGGGCCGGATTACAGAACAGCGAAAAACTCCACTCGGTACCCGGCGTGATCCCTTGCGGCTCGATGGATACCGCCTCGTCATCGGTGGCCAACGGCGAGTAGTCCCCGCCGGAGTAGATGTAGGTCGCACAGTAGTAGGGTCCGGCGGTCGGCACGGAAAGCGAGCAAAGGTAGCCGGGCAACGGCGACCCGTACCCCATCGAAGGATCGATCACCGTTTGCGCGTTTTCGTCGTAGGGGAGGGCAAGGAGCGGATTGTCGGCTCCGTTGGCCCAATTGAGAGCGACTCCGTAGTCCCACCACGAGTTTCCTCCTTGGGTGGAGCCTCCGACGATATTGCCGACCAGCGGAATGCTCGGGAACCCTGGGGCGTACTCGGCCGTGGACGCCGGAATCGCGGAGATGTTCCAGATGTCGTCGGCCCACAAGAAAGGGGCGCCCGTGTACAAGTTGACCGGTAGAAGCCAAGCGGTCGTCGGCGTGGCAAAGAGATTGTTGTACACCAGATCGTATCCTTCGCCGAGCTCGAGCCCGAGCCCGACCGTGTAGGGAAGCAGCGAAAAGCACGTGGACGGTCCGGGACAACCGACGGGTGGGCTGATCTGGATGAACCGGTTGCCCCAGACCGTGTTGTTCCCTCCGACGGTGTTGGGGGGTCCGAACGCCGAGCTGTTCGAGTACATCAGCAGGCCCTGGCTCTGGGTCATGAATACGTTGTTCGCGACCAGGTTGTCCTCCGATTCGTAGAAGACAACGTTGAACGAGTTGTAGGTCAGCGGCAGGTAGCCGTTCCGGCCGAACCAGCCGCTGACGTTGCTGTCGTTGTGGAGGGCGACGTGGTTGACGCCCCAGAACCAAAACTGGAGGTGGTTGGTCGCGGGAAGCGAAAGACCGTACGGTTGGAAATCGTTCGTGTATGTCTCGAAGGTCGACGAATTGTTCAGCTCCACGTAGTCGGTGGTTCCTCGGAGGAAGACTCCGGGGTACACCGGGAAGGCGTAGTCGTTGTACAGCCCGAAATCCGACGAAAGCGGCGCGGGCTGATCGTATTCGAGAAGGAACGGATCCGACGAGGAGCCCGCTCCCGACACCGCGAGGTCGGCAAGTTCCGCATTGTTGAACGCCCAGAGGGGAGTGTAGACTCCGAGGGACGGGTCCGAGGTGAGGTAGATGTTCACGGTACCTCCGCACGGGCAGCTCACGTAGGAGTACGTGGGACTGTAGTCGGAGAGTTCGGTATGGAGGACGTAGTTGCCCGGCATGAGGTAGAACGTGTCCGTTCCCATGTTCGGGGCGAGGTCCCACTGCGACACGAGCGGCGTCGCGAAGCTCTGGGTCCCCGTGTAATTGAAAAAGGTGAACGCATTCTGCTCGGACGCTGCGATCGTCAGGGCCGACGAACCCTCCGGTGCCCCCGTCCCCCAGAGCCCGGTCAGGATGGACGGGCCGGTCGTCATCGTCCCATAGGTCGGGAGTCCGCCGGGACTGTCGGACGGGTTGTCGCTCCACGCGACGTTCGCGCCGACCGAGGTCTCCCCGGTGTCCGAGCCGTAGCTGTACGCGGACGGGATCGAGGCGTAGGCGGGCGACTCGGGATACGGTGCCGTATCGTACGACAGGCCCAGATTGGCATCCGCCGTGGCCAGGTCGACTTGGCTGGCACCGCCCGGACCGCAAATGTCGAGCTCGTAATCGTCCAAGAGCCCCGCAGCATTGTACCCCGATCCGCTGGCGACGAACGGAGCGGGAGTCGGGACCGCCACCGGCATTTCGCTGTTGGTCGAGTTGAACACGACCCAGTCGTAGTTGTTCATGACGAAATCGTCCTCGGTGGGATGGACGCTGCTGGAGATCGACGCGCTGAACGAGACGTTGTTTCGTCCGTGCCAGAGGGACGAATTCATGGTGAGTTCGACGTCGAAAGGATACAACTCGGCCTTGCTCACGGTGTAATTGGCGTAGTAGAAGGAGAGCTGGTTCGCGATGTTGGTCCCATACGGGCCGTGCGAGTAGATCGCGTTCGACGACACCGGCACGTCCTCGCCGGAGAAGTTCCAGATATTCGTTACCAGGAACATCTGGCCCGACGCCGGCAGATAGGTGACCACATCCTGGGCCCAGAAGGTATAGCCCGATGTCTCGTTGATCGTGATGTTGCTGAGCACGGCGTTCATCTGGATGCTGAACGCGTCCGGCGAGCTCTGGTAGAGGTCCTCGCCCTGGATCCCCGTGGCGTTGGCGTCGACGTACCCTTGAAGGGCGGTGGTCTCGAGCGTCGAAGCGATCAACGGCGCGCCGTACGCCACCCCCGAGGGATACGCGCCGACGCCCCCTACGTTGATCGACCCGACCACCGACGTTCCGCTGATGACACTGACCGTACCGCTGTTCTCGTTCGCCACATACATATCGCCGTTTGCGACTTCGTACGCGACTCCCGCCGGCGCGTCGAAGCCGGTGATCGTGCGGACCACGGTCGTACCGCTCAGCACGGTCACGGTGTTCGTGAGGTTGTTGGTCACATACACGTACCCCAGCTCGGCATCGTACGCCACGCCATACGGACCGATCCCGACGCCGACGGTGGCGGCCACGAGGTCCGTCATCGGACTGATGATGCTGACGCTGCTCCCGTTGTAATCCGCCACATCGACCGTGTCGTTGCCACTATTGTAGGTAATGCCGAACGGCTCGTCCGTCACACCCACCGTGATCGTCGCGAACACCGAGTTGTTCCCGATCACGCTCACGGTGCCCGAGCCGAAGTTCGACACGAAGAGCTGGAAGTTGGAGCTGTCATAGGCCACCCCGGCGGGGCCACTGCCAACGTGGAGCGTGTATAGGACGGACGTGCCGTCGATCACGCTCACCGTGTTGGAGCCAAAGTTCGCAACGTAGATCTCCCCATCTTGCGGGTCGTACGTCACCGCGTACGGATTCGATCCCACCGTGATCGTAGCGACCAACGAGTTCGTCGTCCCACTGATGACGCTGACCGTGGTCGAGCCCTCGTTGGCCACATAGACATCCCGGTTCACCGGGTCCAGGGCCATCGCGTACGGATCGGCGCCCACCGCCACCGTGGCCACCGGGCTGTTGGTCGTCCCGTTGATCACGATCACGGTGTCGAAGCCGGTGTTGGC
>JASHUP010000216.1 GCA_030039915.1 Thermoplasmata archaeon
CCCGAATCCTCGGAGAGACCATGGGAGCGTCGGGGGTGAAAGGCGAGTACGGCGGGACGGATGCGAGCGCCCTCCGTGACCTCCGCACGCCGAAGGGGGCGCCGCTGGCCGCCCTCGTCTTCGGGAGCATGGATCCCGAATCGCGCATCCATGACGCCGACGAGAGCACGGACCCGAGAAAGATCGCCGGGGTCGCGACGACCATCGCGCGATTCGTCCGGGAGCCCTAGGTCGTGGCCCCGTGGTCAATCCGGTCCTTTCCTCCCTGATGGCGGTCCTCTGGCTGCTCACGCCCGCCTACCTCGCGAGTGCGCTCGCGACGATCCCGAAGGGTCGGGGTCCGCCGATGGACTTTGGTCGGACCTGGTCCAAGGACGGACAGCGCGTCCTGGGACCCTCGAAAACGTGGTCGGGATTCCTCGTCGGGGGATTCGCCGCGATGCCGTTTGGTCTCATCGAAGCGGGTCTCATCCTGGCCGCGCCCCCGAACTGGAAGCTGGTACCCGAATTCGGCCCGACCCTGCTCGCCTCGGTGCCGGTCGTCGCCCTCCTCACCTTCGGTGCGATGTCGGGTGACGCGCTCGGCTCGTTCGTCAAGCGCCGTTTGGGCCAGGCGAGTGGGTCACGAGCGATCCTCCTCGACCAGCTTCCGTTCGTCCTCGTGCCGATCGCAGTCGGACTGGTCGTCTATCCGAGCCCGTTCCAGTCGGTCTTTCTCAACCCGTGGGGCATCGTCTGGTTGCTCGTGTTCACCCTGGGGCTGCACACACTTTTCAACTGGGTGGGGTACAAGGCCGGCTTGAAGAAGGTGCCCTGGTGAAGCCCTCAGGGGACGACACGGAGCCGAGCCACACCGAGATCGTTCGGGCCCTGCTCGATGCCGGAGCCGTCCGGTTCGGTGACTTCACCCTCGCCTCCGGCGAGAAGAGCGACGTGTACATCGACGTGAAGAAGGCCTGGACCGACCCGGGCCGACTCGACCTGCTCGCTCGGGCCCTGGCAGGACGAGTCGGTCCGGCGGACCGGCTCGCCGGCATGGAGCTGGGGGCGGTCCCGCTCGTGGTCGCGGTCGCCTTGCGGACCGGGCACTCGTTCGTCGTCCTGCGGAAGGCCGCGAAGGAGCACGGCACCCGGCAGGCGTTCGAAGGGGAGATCTCGCCCGGGCTTCGAGTGGTCCTGATCGAGGATGTCACGACCACGGGCGGGAGCACCGTCCGCTCGGTCGAGATCGTCCGCGGAGCGGGAGGGGTGGTCGACCGCGTGGTGGTCGTGGTGGACCGCGAGGTCGGAGCGGCCGCTCGCCTCGCCGCGGTCGGGGTTCGGCTCGAGCCGCTCGTGACGCTCTCGGAACTGCGCGGGGCTCGACCGTGACCGGGACCGTCCTCGCGGACGGAACGGTCCGGTTCCACGACCCGTCGGAATCCGGGCAGGTCTACGGGAAAGGATTCTTCGGCACTCCGGTACCGGGGGGAGGACTCACCCTCGATCGGTACGAGGCGGTCTACCTCGGCGAGATGGGTCGGGCCGACCTGCGCTCCGCGACAGGTCGAAAAGTGCGCTGGCCGACCGTCTTCCGACGGGCCGTGAGGTCGGACTCCGGGTTTGCCGTGCGATACCTCGTCTACCGTGACCTCCGCCAGCGAGGGTACGTCGTTCGGACGAGCCCGCCTCCGGTCGCCTTCACGGTCCTTCCCCGCGGTGGCGTGCTCCACAAGACTCCGTCGCGGTACTGGGTCGAGGCGATCAGCGAACGCGTGCCCTTCGACCTCGCTCGCCTGTTTGATCTCGCCGAGCGGGCGCAGAGCGCGAAGAAAGTGCTGCTCCTCGGTCTCGTGGACGAAGAATCCGACCTCACGTACTACCGAGTGAGGCGTCCCGCCCCGGCGGGGTCTCTTCCGGCGAAGGGACTGACCGCTCCCGCCCAGGGCTGGCTTTCCGAGGACCGGGTCACGGTGCACGACTCGATCGCGGCGACGGAGCTCGGCAAGGAGCTCGCGTATGGAAGTCGAGTCGGGGACCGTCTCGAGCTGAGCCTTCTGGAAGCGGCGTACCTCGCTTCGATGCGTCAGCTCACCCTCCGCGATTCGAAGAGCGGGCGTCCGGTGCCGCTCGCCGCCCTCGAGCGGCGCGCGCGTCGGCTCGACCCTCTGTTCTTTGAACGGCTCGCAGCCTATCGAGAGCTTCGCCGTCGGTCGCTGGTGGTGAAGACCGGGTTCAAGTACGGTGCCCATTTCCGGGCATACCCGCGCAGCCCGGAGCACTCCCACGCCCGCTACCTGGTTCAGGCGGCCCCCGCGGCCCGGGTGGCCCCGTGGCCCGAGGTGGCCGGGGGCGTGCGGGTTGCCCAAGGAGTGCGGAAGGAGTTCCTCGTCGCGGGGGTCCGGCCGGACGCCGAGGTCCGGTTCCTGTCGCTCGAACGAATCCGCCCGTGACCGGGGCGCGGATCGCCCGACGTTAGTTCGCGCCGCTCGTCCGCCCTCGCGCCGAGGCGATCTGGCGAATGAACCGGACGATGTGGGGCGGGGAGGGGTTCTCGGAGAGGAGTTCTTCGAGAGCGGTGCCGACGACGACGCCGTCGGCCCCGGTGGCGAGCGCGCGTCGGGCGCTCGCGCGATCACGGACCCCGAATCCGATCAGGACCGGCAACCCCGGGGCCGCCCGGTGCGCCGCGCGCACGATCGGACCCACGTCGACCGACGGGTCCCGCCTCGCCGCTCCGGTCGTCCCGTAGCGCGAGACCAGATAGAGGAAACCCCGGCTGGCCCGAGCCAATCGTCGCGTTCGGGCCGGGGGGCTTCCGGGAGCGGCGAGGAGCACGAGATCCACTCCCGCCGCGGCCGACGCCCGGCTCCACGGCGTGGTCTCCTCGAGCGGGAGGTCGGGCACGATGAGAGCGGAGACCCCAGCGCCGCGGAGTTGTCGAAGTCCCGAAGCGAGACCTTCCTGCCAGACAGGGTTCGCGTACGTCATCACGGCCGTGGGCAGGATTCCGCTGGCGATTCGAGCAGCTCGAAGCAGGTCGTGCCAGCGAGTGCCGTGGGTCAGCGCCCGCCCTGCGGCAGCCTCGAGGACGGGCCCGTCGGCGATCGGGTCCGAGAACGGGAAGCCAAGCTCGAGCCCCGTTGCGCCGCCTCGGCGGAGCGCGAGGAGGGTTCGCTCGAGTCGGGAGGCCCGCGCCCGGTCGACGAGGACGTACGGGACGGTGATCGGCTCGGCTCGTCGGCGCGAGTCCTCGAGAGCGTCAGCGAGCCGCACCGAGCACCACCTCGAGGTCCTTGTCTCCACGGCCGGAGAGCGTCACGACGATGTTCTCGCGACCGGGGCGGCGCTTCGCTTCGCGAACCGCCGCGAACACTGCATGGGCGGGTTCGAGGGCGGGAAGGATCCCCTCGTCCTCGGCGAGCCAATGGAACGCCCGCAGCGCACCCGCGTCCGGAACGCTGATGTAGCGGGCCCGTCCCGAGTCTCGCAAGAAGGCGTGCTCGGGTCCGACGCCGGCGTAGTCGAGACCCGCCGAGATGCTCTGCGTGTCGGAAATCTGACCTTCGCGGTCCTGCAGCAGGTAGGAGTAGGAGCCGTGCAAGATTCCCGGCCGACCGCGCGTCAGCGAGGCCGCCCCGGCCGAGCCTGGGGCGCCCCCCGCTTCGACGCCGAGCAGCTCGACCGAGGTGCGGAGCAGCGGATGGAACGTTCCGATCGCATTCGACCCGCCGCCGACGCACGCCACCGCGAGATCCGGGAGCCGACCGAAGGCCCGTCGGGATTGCCCGCGGATCTCTCGGCCGATGACACTTTGAAAGTCGGCGACGATGGAGGGGAACGGATGGGGTCCCACCGCCGATCCGAGCAAGTAGTGGGTGGTGCGGACGTTCGCGATCCAATCGCGAAGCGCCGCGTTGATCGCGTCCTTCAGCGTGCGACTTCCCGATCGCACCGCGACCACCCTCGCTCCGAGCAATCGCATGCGGTCGACGTTGGGCCGTTGTCGGGCCATGTCCACCTCCCCCATGTAGACCGTCGTCGCGAGTCCGAGGGCAGCGCCGATCATCGCGGTCGCGACGCCGTGCTGGCCCGCCCCGGTCTCGGCGATGAGCCGCGGCTTGCCCATGCGGGCGGCAAGCAACCCTTGCCCGAGAACGTTGTTGAACTTGTGAGAGCCGCCGTGAACGAGGTCCTCGCGTTTCAGCCAGATCTCGGCCC
Source organism: Thermoplasmata archaeon (assembly GCA_030039915.1). Next base: position 4,201 of record JASHUP010000216.1, read on the forward strand.
CTCCGGCGCGCCGCGAGAGGCGGGCCGCGTGGTAGAGCGGGGACGGCCGACCGGCGAGCGTCTTTGAGAGGCGCCGCAGCTCGGCACGGAAGGCCGGATCGCGCCGCGCCGACCTCCACGTCGAGTCGAGCTCGTCGAGCGCCGGGACCAACGTTTCGGGCACATAGGCGCCCCCATACGCGCCGAACCGCCTAGGCATGCCCCGACTCGAACGCCTCCACCGCCCGCACGAATGCCTGCATCTTCGAGAGGTCCTTCACTCCGGGTGCACTCTCGATCCCCGAGGAGACGTCCACGCCCCACGGGCGCACCGCCCCCAGCGCGTCGGCCACGTTCTCCGACGAGAGGCCACCGGCCAGAACGAACTTCCGGCCCGGGTGACTGTCCACGATCCGCGCACAGGTCTCCCAGTCGGGTCGCACCCCACTCCCGCCCGGCAGCGGTTGCCCAGCTGTATCGAGATGGATCCGGGGATAATCCTCCGCGGGGGGGATCGGGGGGTCCGCCCCTCCTCCGCTCGACGTCGGGATGGGGACGGATGGGACGAGATGGTGCACTTCGAGGAACTCGAGACCCGCGGGGATCTTCCCGTAGACCTGAACACGGTCGACCCCCACCTCTTCGAACAGTTGATGAATCAGCTCGGCCGAGGGGTCGACGACCACGGCCCACGCTTCCGCCTCGGTCGGAACGTGGGCGATCAGCTCGGTGGCAGCGTCGGCGGTCAGCGTTCGAGGGGACGCCGGCACGTCGACCACGAACCCCGCGGCGCCACCGGACGGCACCTCCTTGATCGCCGCCGGGTCCTTGAGACCACAGAACTTCACGAAGGTCTTCATGCTGGTTCACCACCGGGGGAGCGGAGTAGCGTCGCGACGAACTTCGCCGGGTCGGGCGCGCGCGCCACCGAGCTCCCCACCAAAAGGCCGTCGACCCCCTCGGCCCAGAGGCGTCGGGCATCGGAGGCTCCTTCCACGCCACTCAGTCCGAGCAGAGGTCGCAAGCCGCGTTTGCGGGCCTCGCGCACCGTCTCGGAAGCCGTCGGGCGCTCGATCGCCAGCGTATCCAGGTTCCGCGTGTTCACACCGTACACGTCCGCCGCCACGTCGCCGGCGTAACTTAGCTCTGACTTGGCATGGAACTCGAGCACGACTTCAAGTCCGCGCCGATGCGCGCCTTCCGCGAGCGCCGAGAGCGGGACCGACAGATGTCCCTCGCTCGCGAGTCGGGCGATCAGGAGAACCGCGCTCGCTCCGGTGCGCGCCGCGACGTCGAGCTGCCGATCGCCGAGCACGAAATCCTTGAAGAGGACGGGTCGGCTGGAGCAACGGGTGAGGGTCGCGACATCGCTCGGCGATCCGTTGAACCGAGGGATCGTGGCCAGGCAGGAATAGGCGGAGATCCGGGCGGCCGCGGTGAGTTCGGCAAATCGGTCGACCGAGCGAGCGGGAAGGACGGGCTCCGGTTGGCCGGGCGAAACTCGTTTGTACTCCACGATCAGGGCGCCGTGCGGTTGATCCCGCTCGACCGCCCGCCGAAGCGATGGCGGAGCCGCGGTCGTCGCAGGCGGCAACCCGCTCCCGTACTCCGGAGAATCGATGGTGCGCTCCGTCTCCCGCACGATCTCGGCGAGGAAGCCCATGCTCAACCTTCCCGAAGCGGTCGGAAGCCGACCGCGAGCTCGATCATACGGTTCAGGATTCCCTCCGCCCGGCCCGAATCGAGCGCCTCCCGGGCGGTGTCGACCCCATCTTCCATCCGGCGAACCCCTCCCGCCAGCCACACGGCCGCCCCAGCCGTGAGGAGCACCGAGCCGCGTCGAGCCCCCCCGCCGCCGGCGAGGATCCTGCGGGCCTCCTCGGCCGCCTCCTTCGGTGGTAGGGCCCCCCAGCTACCTCGGCGGTCTTCGACCGGTAATAATTTGCGGGCATCGATCGTTCGCCGGAGCATCCTTCGGCCCGTCCACATCCACGCCAGGGTCTCCCCTTTGGGGGAGAACTCGTCGCATCCCTCGATCGATGTTACCGCCATCGCGCGGCGGCGGCCGAGTCGCTGGAGGACGTCGACCGCCCTCCGGGCCGCGGGCAGGTCGGGCACCCCGAGGAGTTGGTACGCGACGGGGGCCGGATTCGAGAGGGGACCGAGCTGGTTGAACAAGGTGGGGATCGCCAGCGCTCTCCGGACTTCGACCACCGCGCGGGTCGCAGGATGGTAGAGCGGGGCGTGTAGAAAGGCGAGCCGAACCTTTCGGTACGTCGCTCGAGCGAAGGCGAGGCTGGTCGTTACCGGCAGTCCGAGGGCCTCGAGCAGGTCGCTCGATCCGCACGGTCCCCGCGAACTGCGGTTTCCGTGCTTGAGGACCGGCACTCCCGAAGCGGCCACGACAAAGGCGCTGACGGTCGACACATTGAACGAACCGGTACGGGCGCCGCCCGATCCGCAAAGGTCGATGGGGCGGTCCGAGGGAGGGACCGGAAACGGAACCGCCCGACGCCGCATTTCTCGAATGAAGCTCGTCAATTCCTGCACGGTCGGGGACCGAGACGCGAGCGCGACCAGAATCCCCGCTCGCTCAATGTCGGTGGAGTCCCCCGAAAGGAGGATCGCGACGACTGCGCGCGTCTCGCGGTTCGAGAGAGGATCCGGAGCCAGCAGTCGGCTCAAGAGTGGCGCGATCATCGTCGGGCCCCGCGGAGAAAGTTCCCGAGAAGAACCGATCCCGAGCGCGTCAGATACGACTCTGGATGGAACTGGAGCGATTGCACGGGCCGATCGCGGTGCCGGAGGCCCATCACGAGCCCGTCATCCCCTCGGGCCGTGATCTCGAGAGCGGGCGGTACGGAAGACCGCCGGACCACGAGCGAGTGATAACGGGCGACCCACGTGGGGGAGGGAACCCCGGTGAACACCCCACGACCATCGTGCGTGATCCGCGTGGTGTCCCCGTGAACGGGTTCGGGAGCGCGCACGACCCGGGCGCCGTAATGCTCGGCGATCAGCTGGTGGCCGAGGCACACGCCGAGGAACGGCCGCTCCTGGTCCCAGTGGGCAAGGAGGGAACGGGAGAGCCCCGTCAAGCGCCGATCCCGGGGGTGACCCGGACCGGGAGAGAGTACGATCGCATCCGGATCGTCCGTGAGCGCGATTCGGAGGGGGGCCGTCGCGCGTAGGCAGCGCACGCGCGCCCCTTCGCTCGCCAGCGCCTGCTCGATATTGTGCACGAACGAGTCCTCGTGGTCGATGAGGAGTACCTTCATGCATTGCTCCCGGCGAGTGTTGATTCGACGTGGGCCAGTTTCGAAAGAGTCTCCTCGAATTCCCGGACTGGCTGCGATCGATGGACGACCCCGGCGCCGGCCGCGGTGTAGAGGGTTCGGCGAGCGGCGAACCCTGAGCGGATTGCGAGCGCGAAATCGGCACGGCCGTGGGGCCGAAGCAGTGCGACCGTCCCGGCATACGGCCCACGCCAGGTCCGTTCCTCTCGACGGAGGAGCTGCGTCGCGCGGATTTTGGGTGCGCCACTCACCGTTCCCGCGGGGAAGGCCGCTGCCAGAGCTCCCCACGGCCCGACGGTCCGCCGGAGACGGCCTCCGACCCGACTGACGAGGTGCTCGAGACGGGCGAACCGCTCCCGTCGCTCCTCCCAGACGAGACGGACGGTGCCGGCGCGAGAGATGGAGCCGAGGTCGTTTCGGGCGAGGTCGACGAGCATCCGATGCTCGGCGAGCTCCTTGGGATCGCGCGAAAGAGGCAGTCTTCCCCGACGCCGCGCGCCGCTCGGCAGGGTGCCTGCGATCGGATTGATGAACGCTCGATCGCCTCGAACCTCGACGACCGATTCCGGGGTCGCACCGACGATCTCTCGGTCTCCGAACTTAAGGTAGTAGAAGTAGGCGAACCGCTCGGTCGCGCGAAGGAGGTCCGCCCGCTCGAGGAGGTCGGCAGGTCGGGGCCACTCCCGTCGATGCGCGAGGACGACCTGGAACGCCTCGCCGTTGCGGATCGCGGACACCAGGTTTCGTACGCCTCTCCCGAATTGGCGGAGGGGCAGGCTGTCCCGGATCGGATTCGGGGGGCGACCGACTCGCAAGGGACGGCGAACCGGCGGGAGGGTACGCGCAACGCGCCCGTCGCGAACAAAGGCGAGCTCGCCGAGAGGGAACGGGGAGCCTGTCGGGAACCGAGCCAAGGCGGGCTCGAAGAGGCCCACGGCGTCGAACCCCAGGTAACCGACCACCGCGGACCGGGGTCGCCTCAGTAGCCGTGCGGTCTGACTTGCAATCTCGGCCGGTTGGGTTTTCGCCGTCAACGCGAACACGTCCTCCGCCCGGTCGAAAGCGAACGCCTCCCCGTTCGGTTCCGCGCTGGTCGGCGAACGTTCGAAGTACCCCGCCACCTCCCGATCCGGGGCGACCGCACAGAACGAGTCCCAAAGGCTGGTCATGCGGCCTCCCCGGACACGAGCGCACGATGCAGTTGCCGAAGGACCCTCGGTCCCCTGCCTTCGGGCACAGCAAGGGAGAGGGCTCGAGGGGTCGCGCTGAATCCCTCTGCCCCGAGAAGGGAACCCCGGGGAAGGTGGTCGAGGTCGTCGAGGACTCCGTCTCCGATGACGGTGACGAGTGCGACGCGATACGGCCCATCGACCATCGCGGCGGCTTCCCGGGTCACCGGAGCGAGCGCACGGATCGCCGCGAGCACTTGCTGAGGCTCCAGCACGAGACAGAGCAAAGCCGACGACGTGTAGAGCTGCACCATGTTGACGCCCGCTTCCGATAGGCGCTGAGAAACCTCTGCCACAATTCCGGGGCGCTGGCGACCTCCCGGAACGCGCAGGCGCAAGAGCCGCAGGTGGCGGAGCATCGTCAGCGCGCGGTTGCGGCGACCGGCATGAGCCGGCGCGATCGTCGTGACGACCGTCGGGTCGTCCAGCGAACGCACCCGGAGGACCATCCCCTCGGCGCGAGCGGGCTCGATCGTGAGCGGATGGAGTACGCGTGCACCGAACTGGGCGAGTTCCTCCGCTTCTTCGTACGAGAGTTCTGGAATCGGGCGCGCGTCCGGAACTTCCTTGGGGTCGGCGGAGAGAACGGCGACGTGACGTTTGATCAGCTCGACGCGGGAGGCGCCGAGGAGGGCGCCGATCGCAGCGGCGGCGTAGTCCGACCCGCCTCGCCCCAGCGTGGCGACGCGCCCCTCAAGGCTCCGTCCGAAGTACCCGGTGACGATCGGCAGTTCTCCGCGGGCGAGGCGCCGGCCGAGACCTCTCCGAACAGCCTGCCGCGACCGGTCGAAGAGGATGCACGAGGCGCCGTAGGCGTTGTCGGTGATGAGTCCGAGGTGATCGGCTTCGACGGCCACGCCGGGAAGCCCATCGGATCGCAGGCGAGCGGCGAGCCAGTGGACCGCGAGGCGCTCCCCTTGGCTGAGCACGCGATCCGACAGCGCGGGATCCGGCCGGGGGGTCGACTCGACCAGCGCAAAGAGCCGCGCCAATCGCTCCAGCTGGCGGCGGCCGGCCCACGGTAGGCCCGGGTGGTCGTCTCTCAGGCGGTCCAGGACCTCTTGGTGTCGGTCCCTCGAACGGGGATGAGCGAGGGCGTCGCTGAGCAGGTCGGTCACCCCTTCCCGAGCCGAAGCCACGACGACGAGCGGCGCGCCTTCCGCGGTCAGCTCCCGCACATCATGGAGCACTCGAGCGGGGTCGGCGAGCGAGGCCCCGCCGAATTTGAGGACGACCGGCCGCTTTGATCGAGTCACCGCGAACGCTCCGGGCGCGGACCGAGAAGGCCCGTCCTCAGCGCGAGTTCCGCGTTGAGGACGGAAGTCCCCGCCCCACCGCGCACCGCGTTGTGAGAAAGGACGAAGAATCGAAGGTACGGAGGACTCCATCGCACCCGGCCGACGACCGCCGCCATCCCGCGAGCCCGCGCGGGATGCCCGGCCCATAGGTCCCGAAGAGGCTGCGGACGGTCGGGCTCGGCGCGCACTTCGACCGGCGGGCACGGAGCCGTAGGCAGGTCGAGGCTGTGAAGCGGGTCGAAGGTCGTCCAGGCCCTTACGAGCTCGGCGAGCGCCGGGCGAGCGTCCGCCTCCACCGTCACGGCCTCGAGGTGGCCGTCCCGAGTTGCCACTCGGGCACAGTGCGCGAGGATCGGCATCGACGCCGGCCAAACCCGGCCCGCACGGAGCCTTCCCAGGATTCGCTGGGATTCCAGGGTGACCTTCTCTTCCTCTTCTCGGATGTACGGGACGACGTTGTCGGCGATAGCGAGCGACGGGACCCCCGGATATCCGGCGCCCGAGAGCGCCTGATACGTGGCCACGTGGACCGTCTTCGCGCGCAGGAGAGTTCGAATCGGCGCGAGCGCCAGCACGAGCCCCGCGGCGGAGCAATTCGGGTCGGTGACGAGAACGGCCTTTCTGGTGCGACCCTGCGCAAGAACTGCGAGATGGTCCGCGTTCACCTCCGGCACCAGGAGCGGCACGCCGGGGTCCATCCGGTGGTCGGCCGCGTTCGAAAAAACCGAGATCCCTCGCCGAACGAGTTCGGACTCGAATGCCCCCGCGGTGCCGGACGGAAGCGCGGAGAAGGCGATCCGGACGCGCTCGCGCTCGAGCGCCGCGGCGGAACGCACGGCGAGGGCCTGGTCGGCGAGCGAGGGCGGAGGGGGTTCGGCGAGCTGCCACACGTCGGAGAGCGCACGACCCTGCGACCGCTCGGTCGACACGAGAATGGTCGGCTCGAACCAGGGATGGTCCCCGAGCAAACGGGCGAAGTGCTGACCGATGTATCCGCTCGCCCCCAGGATCGCACAGCGGAGCCGAGGCTCGGTCATGGGACAAATCCTCCCCGAAGGTAGAGGTCGGCGAGCGCAACTGCAGCGATGGACTCGAGGACGACCACCGCACGAGGAACGATGCACGGGTCATGACGGCCCTGGATTCCGAGGGTCGCGGGCGTGTGATCGAGAAGGTTCACCGTGCGCTGGGGCCGGGCGATGGACGACGTCGGCTTGACCGCGACCCGGAAGATCACCGGCATTCCCGTTGACAGGCCACCGAGGATTCCCCCCGCGTGGTTGGTCTCGGTGCGAACCGCTCCGTTGACCCAGACGAACGGGTCGTTGTGTTGACTCCCCTTCATGCGGGTCGCGCGAAACCCGGCGCCGAACTCAACCGCCTTCACCGCGGGGACCGAGAAGGCGAGGTGGGCGACCACGCTCTCGATCGAGTCGAAGAACGGCTCGCCGACCCCGACCGGCAATCCTTCTGCGCGTACCTCCACGACGCCCCCGAGACTGTCGCCCTCGCGACGAGTCTCGGCGATGGCCGCCTCCATGCGGCGGGCGGCCTGAGGATCGGGACAACCAACTTCGTTCGCTCGGGCTCGCGTCCGCATGTCGCCGAGTGGCTCCGTGTCGGGAACATCAGCTTCGATCTCGCCGATGGACCGAGTGAATGCCACGACCTCGGTTCCGCGGGCGGATAGGAGCGTTTTCGCTACGGAACCGGCGATGACGAGGCCCACGGTCATTCGGCCGGAGAAAATTCCCCCGCCCGACAGGTCGGCGTCGGGCCCGTACCGCACTCGGGCCGGAAAATCGGCGTGACCGGGACGGGGCGTGTCCTTCATCCGGTCGTACGGCGCCCGGACGACATCCTCATTCGCGACGTGGGCCCGGAACGTGAGGCCATCGGATCGGCCATCTCGGACGCCGGATTCGATCACGAGTCGATCCTCCTCGTGTCGCCGGGTCGCCAGCCGACGCCCGACGGGGCGCCGCCGGTCGAGGTCCGCTTGAATCGCAACGGCATCGATGGGAGTCCCAACGGGGATACCGTCGACGTCGACCCCGACCGAAGGTCCGTGACTCGACCCGGACAACGTCACCCGAAATCGCTCTCCGAATCGCATCATACGCTTCGTCCCCCGCTCGAGATCCGAGCGAAGTCCTCCCAAAAGTCGGGGTACGATTTGCGAACCGCGCCCACGTTTCCGACGAACGACTCGCGATCGCCCGCGAGGGCCCCGACGGCGGCGCTCATCACCAGGCGATGGTCTGTAAGCCCGGGGAGGTCGAAGCCGCGCGGATGGGAAGTTCCCTCGATACTAAGCCCGCCCGGCCCCTGCTTGACCCGGGCGCCGATTCGACGGGCGAGCTCGACGGTTGCGGATCTGCGATCGGACTCCTTCCACACGACGTGCTCGGCCCCTGTGATCCGGCTCACTCCGGGGATGGTCGCCGCGATGACCCCCGCGAGGGGATAGAGATCCGGACTGTTCGTTAGATCGACTCGGAAAGGTCGATGTCGGTCCCCCCTGACCGTCGCGCCATCCGAGTGTTCCTTCACGCGAGCACCCGCCGATCGAAGCAATCGAAGAACGGCGAGGTCCGCCTGAGGCCAGCGAGCGGCGACTCCCCGGACCCGCACTTCCCCTCCGCTCACGGCCGCCGCGGCCCACAGGTAGGCGGCCGAGGACGCGTCTCCCGGCACCCGGAAGTCGGTCCCCCCGAGCCGCTGGCCGCCCGGGATCCGGAATCGACGACCCCGCCGCCCGACCCGTATGCCGTGGTGATCGAGGACCGCTAGGGTTGCGTCGATGTACGGCTGTGAGACCACCCGTCCGGTTAACTCGATCGTCGAATCGCCGTCGAGCGTGGGAAGCACCAGCAATAGGGCCGACGCGAACTGGGAGCTTTGCGAGGCATCCAGGGAGACCTCGCCGGCCCGAAGCGGTCCCCTGATCTCGATCGGCAAACCCGACCGCCCCGAACGCCGGCACGCTGCGCCCAACCGTCGGAGGGCGCGGAGGAGCTCGTCCATCGGCCGCTCGCCGAGACGGGGTGCGCCGGTGAGCTCCGTCGTGCAAGTGGAGCGAGCCGCGAGCGCGGAGGCCAGCCTCAACGTCGTGCCCGACTCCCGACAGTTGATCCGGACCTTCTTCCGGTCAAAGGGTGCCGACGGGGCTTCGACCCGCCACTCGTGGCGGCGACGTGCCACGGGTGTCCCCAAGCGCGCCACGGCGCTCGCGGTGGCGCGCGTGTCGTCCGAGTCGAGCGGGTCGCGTATTCGAAAAGGACGACGAGCCAGATGGCCGACCACGATCGCCCGGTGGGTGTAGCTCTTCGAAGGAGGAGCCGTCACCTCCCCCGACACCGGGCCCGGCCGGATGCAGAACTCGCTCACCGGACCTCCTCCGGAGAAGCGGAAGAATGGGAAAACGGAACGATCAGCTTGCGGGCAGCGTCGTCCGGTAGGACCCGTAGAAGGTTCGGAAGTCGGTCGATCGGAGCGATCGCCGCGAGGGTGGGACCGAGCCCGCTTACTCCGGAAGCGATGGCGCCTTGGGCACGAAGGCGGGCCCGAATTTCTCCGTACTCGTAGCCCATCGCCCGCTCCACGAGCTCGGAGTTCAGTCGCATCGCGGTTGCCCAATCTCCCTCCCGCGCTGCAGCGACGACAAGCTCGCCGGCGCTCCTCTCTCCGGCAAACGAGGAGAGCACATTGGGAGACGGCGGGTGAGGGGTCCCAGGAATGTAGAGCACGACACCCCAGGAAGGGTCGACCGCGGTTCGCTGGAGCAGCTCCCCTCGCGGATTGTCCGTTAGGAGGAATCCTGGCACCAGTCCCGCAAGCGCGTCATCGAGAGCTCCGGTGGCGCTGACTCCCACGTGCCGTCCGACCTCGGCCGAGGCCCGACCGACATCGAGAGCGGAAGGTTGCCTTCCCGCGGCTCGCGCGACCGCCAAAATCACCGCAGTGCTGACTGCGCTCGAGCTCTTCAGACCCCGAGCGACCGGGATTCCCGAATCGATCGAGAGCTGCGCTCGAATGCCTCCGTCGGGAAAGTAGTGGGAGAGTCCGGCTCGCAATGACTCCTCGACGACGGGAGTACGCGATGGACCCGGGATGTCGAGAACCGGGGAAGCGTCGCTCGCTTGACGTTCGACCCGCACGTGAGCCGCGACACGTAGTTCGATTCCCGCGGCGCACCCGATCCCGGTCGACAGGGCATTCGCGACCGTGATGGCCGCGGAGGTCCGAGACTCGCCGATCATGCGATCGCCTCCAGCACCGCGTCGATCAGCTCAGGCGCGGGTTCCTCGCCCCACCAAATCCCGTAGCTCGCTGCGGCCTGGTACACCAGAAGCCGGGACCCGTCTTCGTAGGTCACGCCGGCAGCTTCGGTGGAAAGCCTCACGACTGGGTCTTCGGCCCGGTAGACCCAATCCACGAGATGTCCTCCTCGAAGGAGCCACTCGGGTCTCGGAAACTCTCCGGCCCCCGGGTCGCCGCGACCGATCGGTGTCGCGTGGACGACCAGCTTCGTCCGGAACACTTCGTCCGGACCGACAGCCTGGGCACCGAACTCCCGAGCGAGGGCGGTCGCGCGGTCGGGACGACGCGCCCAGACACGAGCTTCCACCCCCAGCGTTCGCGCGGCCGCCAACGTGGCTCGCGCGGCCCCTCCCGCACCGATCACCCCGATGGCCGTCGCGTCCCAGATCCCCGCCGATCGTAGCTCCTCCAGCCGGCGCAGGATGGCCGCGAGGTCCGTGTTCTCGGCAACGACTTCATCTTGCTCGAACGAGAGGGTGTTGGCAACCCCGCATGCCTCGGCGCCCGCCCCGAGACGGTCCGCCACCTCCAGGGCCGCCTCTTTGAACGGATGCGTGACGTTGAGCCCGCGGAATCCACCGCTAATCAACTGCGGGATCGCGTCGACGAGCTCCTGTTGGTCAAGCAGGTCGAGAGCGAGGTACAGACCGACTTTTTGTTCTGCTCGCATCCAACGGGCGTGGACCGACGGACTGAGAGAGTGTGCCACGGGATGGCCGACCACGGCAAACAGCGGAGCGTCGTCCTCCGACATCACGAACGGCCGCAGACGATCCACGGGAATCTGACTTGTCTCGACCGTGCCCACGGCCGAATCGTCCGGTAGAGCGGCGTAGACGAATGGGAATCCGAATCTCCGAGACCACGCTCGGAGGAGAGGTCCAGAGGGCCCTACCGTATGCACCACCAGGGCGTTTTCTCCGGGCGGTGGCAACATGGGGACAAACTCCGTAAGGAGCTGTCCCACCGTGGCCGGAACCACTATCTTCCGCACGGACCCGAATGGCCCGGGCTCGCGAACGAGCCGACCCCATTCGCTCGCCGTCACGTACGTCGTGGAGTGACTCGAGACGATCAGACCCCTCTTCCCGGGCCGCGAGAGTTCGGTCGCCTTGGGGAGGTCCCGGGCCAGCTCCACGTCAATCTCCCGAAAAGGATGGCTCGCCATCTGGTGGATCAGCCGCGCCCTCTCGTCGGGGTCGTCGGGACCCTCTCCTCCTTCCGCCCGAGAGCGCAAGGTTCCAACCAGCGGGACGCCCGCTGGGAACAGTTCACCGAGCTTTCGAAACTCGTCTGGCGGAAACCGATCACATCTCACCTCCGCGAGGTCGGCGCCCGCCCCGCGAGCCGCCTCGATCTGAGCCCGCGCCTCCTTCACGGTTCGCGCGGGCAAACTAACCACGAGGGCGGGCGCAGCGCTCATCGCTCGAGAATCGTCTCCTCAACGGCATGGCCAAGGTGCCGACCGACCGGCATTCGCACACCGTGAACCCGAGTCCCAGCCACGAGCTCCGTGGTCGGGATTCGGGAATTCTCCGCCGACAATCGTACCGTCTCAGCCTCCTGAAGGAAGATCGTCCGTCGTACACCATCCACGATGGCCGTCACGACGACGAGCGGTCGTCGTTCGATCTTGACGCGACCGACCCGGACCGAGCGGACGGCGGCGGCGGGACGCCCGACCAGTACGGCGTCCCCCGGCTCGAGCTCCGAAAGGTAGCGAGTCGTCCCGTCTCCCATCAGCACGTACGAGTGGGCGGCGCCCGCGTTGACTCGAAACGGTCGGGGTCGACTGAAGCGAGACCCCACGGCCTCGCTCGCGACATGGAAGAGGAAGCCGGCCGCGCTTCCGACGAGCAACCCCTCGGAGGGGTCGAGGAGAGAAGTCGTGTCGACGAGGACACGGTCTCCGACCCCGGCGGGACGGACGGAGTCGACCGAGACGAACGCCCAGGCGAGGGCGCCGGGAAGCGGTCCCTCGACGATCGATTCGAGTTCGTCTACTTCGTCGAGAGAATGAACGTCCACGATCACTCGACGGGCCCCATGCTCGAGCGCGCCGAGGGCGCCGGGGACCTCCTGGGGCGAGCGGGCGCACACCCAAAGCTCAAAGCGGGAGCCGGCGGCCGCAAGGGCATTCTCGAGGGGGATGATCCGGTCGCCGGTCCATTCGACGGCGAGGATACCGCCGGAGGGCACTTTTCCAATGGCCACCTCGAGAGAAGAAGAATCTGCCACGGTCGCGACGGGAACCACGAGGGGCGGAGTCCCGGGGAGGATCAATCGGCCGGCCTCTCGAAGGAGGACCTCCTCGCCCGGCGCGGACAGCATTTCGTCGCCCGCGTCGAACGCAAACCGAGAGAACCCGCGCTGACGGGCCCGACCGACGATCAAGGCGCGAGCGGCGGGGGACGGGGCCGTCGGGGCCACCGTCACCCGCTCCCGAGTCATGTTCGCCCCGGGCTACTCCGAGCCGTGCAGAATGGCCGAGATTCTCCGAGCGATGGGACCGACGGGGCGACGCTGGAACAGGTTCCGGCCGATACAGATTCCTCCGCCGCCGGCTCGTACGCTCTCCCGAACGATTCCGAGGAATTCCTCCTCATTGTCGAGCCGCACGCCACCGCCGATCAGGACCGGCACCGGCGTCGTTCGGCACAGTTTTGCAAATTCTGAGGACGACCCAGGATAGCTCGTCTTGACGATGTCCGCTCCGGTATCTGCCGCGGCGCGAGCGGCGTGCCGGATCTCATCCGGAGTCCCGCCACTCGCCTTCTTGACGTATGACATGCACAGGAGCGGGAGGCCCAGCCTCCGACATTGATCGGCCGCAACCCCCAGGTCGCGGAGCATGTCCGGCTCCTCGGGAATCCCGAAATTGACCTGAACGCTCAGCACGTCCGCGCCGAGGCTCACCGCCTCTTCGGCGGTTCCGACCAGCACCTTCTGGTTCGAAGTCGTTCCGAGGCTGGTCGACGCGGAGACGTGGACGCCGAGAAGGGTGGTCGGAGCGAGAATCGGCGCGAGCTCTCGCACCGCGCCCTTGGTGACGATCAAGAGGTCCGCTCCCCCGTCCTGGAGCTCGCGGGCGAGCGGGGCGAGTTCCTCGAGTCCGTCGATCGGCCCCATCGAAACGGGGTGGTCGAGCGGTACCGAGAAGAGCTTGCGCTCAGGGTGCGGGAACAGTCGCCTCAGTCGTATCGTTTTTCCTTCCATAGGTTCTTCCTTCGGTTTGATTTCTGTGGAGGAAAGCGCCGAGGAACGCAGTCCGAGGACGTGCGGGGCACGCTGGGACGGCGCCCTCCCGGCGCCTTCCCATCACCAGAGCCAGGTCATGGCACCCGTGACCGTGGACGACTCGATGAGCGCTCGAGGGTCGTGGGCTGCCATCGAGGGTGGTCACCCGTACCGCTCTATTTAGCCTTCGTCGAAGGGCTTTTTCCGTTCGCGGCGGCGAGAACCCCGTCCACCAGGAGGGCGTGGATCGAAAATCCCCGCATCATCTGCTCCCACATCTGTTTCCGAACCTCGGGCGTGGACGCGAACCCGGCCACGATCTGTCCGATCCACTCACTGTGTTCCACGTCCGCCGTGACATGGAGAGAATAGTACTCGAGGTGCGCCTCATCGACACCGTAGTGGGTCCGGAACGCAGGAAGGAGGCGAGCGCACAGTTCCACATTCGGCGGTTCCGAGGAACCGGCGGCCGAGACGTAGAACGGGTTCACGCGGTTCGTGTAGGGGAAGTCGTCGATCGCAACCATCGTACTCGGGAGCAGCGCGGCCTGCTGCACGTCCTTGCGGGGGACGCCGAGCCCCTCGCAGAACCGTAGCCAGAGTTCGGGGTGCCCCGGGGCCTTTCCCTTCGGGTCCCCGGCCTCCTCGACCAACTGGTCCAGGATCATTCGGCGATAGGGATCGTTGGCCGCGTCCCAGGAACAGTTTGCGAACCGTTCTGCCATCGCGATCGGAACCGAGGCGAGCCAGGGGTAGAACTGCTTCACCCAGGCCTCGACGAGCGGACGAGCGACCTCTCCACGTTCGAGCTTCGAGAAGAACGGGTGTGTTTTGAACGGGTGGTTGGCCATCTTGTACTTCGTGAGCTCGTCGCGGAATCGCGCGCCCTCGAATCGGTCCCAAGGAGCTTCCGACATCGGCCGTTCGAGCGGTCTGCGGTATTTGGTCGCCGAGGTTCCGTTCTGAACCTCCGGGGTTATTGGAACGTGCCCCGGTCCGGGCGTGTGTCTTCGTCACCGGGCAGCGCTCCGCTCGTCCCTCCGTTCGGCCCCCTCGAGGGTCTCCGGGTGCTCGAGTCGGCTCGCTATGTTGCCGGCCCATGGGCGGCGACCTACCTCTCAGAATTCGGTGCGAGAGTGATCCACATCGAGGGTCCGCCGTTCGGACCGCCGTACGCCGATCCCACCCGGACCACTCGCCCGATGATCGACGGGGGATCGCCCGAGGACGCCATCTCCGAATCCTGGGTCCAGTACTCGCGAAACAAGCTCTCGGTCGGATTGGACGTGCGGAAGCCCGAGGGCCGACGGCTCTTCCTGAAGCTGCTGGAGCAGTCGGACATCTGGATCGAATCGTCACGACCGGGAACGTACGAAAAATTTGGTCTCTCCGACGACGAGGCCTGGCGAGCGAATCCGCGACTGACCATCGTTCACGTCTCGGGCTACGGCCGGACCGGCAGACCCGACCGAGTCGCAGCTCCGTCGTACGACCTGACGGCTCAGGCGTACAGCGGGTTCCTCTCTCTCCAGGGGAACCCGGACCCGGACCCGCCCATGCGGGCCGGGACCGCGCTCAACGACACGGTGACCGGTCTCGCCGCGGCCACCGCGGGACTAATGGGGCACATCCATGCGAGCCGGACGGGACGCGGCCAGTCGGTCGATGTCGCCCAGTACGAGGTGTTCTTCATCCTCCTCGAGAACCTGGCGCTCGATTACTTCGTGCGGGGCGTCGTGCGAGGGCGCTACGGGTCGGGTCACGCGCGCCTCCACCCCTACGATGTGCATCGGGCGCGCGACGGCTGGGTCGTGGTTGCCGCCCCGACGCCCGAAGCGTGGGACCGACTGAAGGCGGTCATTGGCTTTTCCGATGCCGCCTTCGATGACCGAGACTACCGGCTGGCCCATCGCGAGGTGGTGGACCGCGCGATCGCCGCGTACTGCCTTTCCCGGACGCGGGAGGAGCTCGAAGAAGTGGGCCGGAGCCAGGACGTCGCCATTACGCGGGTCTTGGATATCGCTGACATCGTTCGGGACGCTCACTATCGGGAACGCGAGATGTTCGTGGAGTGGGACGACCCAGTGGCGGGTCGGGTGAAGGGAGCAGGTGTGGCCCCCAAATTCTCGGCGACGCCCGGGGGGGTCTGGCGCGGCGCCCCGTGGCTCGGGCAAGATAACGAGCGAGTGTTCGAGGGCCTCCTTGGGTTATCGTCGGCCGAGGTGGAGCGACTCCGGGAATCCGGCGTAGTCGGCGAGCGTCGGCCCTCGGGCCCGCCGAACCGTCAATCTCCGTTCTTCGTTCGCGAGGGAGTCTGATGCCGATCCTTCCGCCGGCCCCGGACGAGCCGCTCGTCAAGGAGGTCGGGGAGTTCGTCGAGAAACACGGTCTCCGAGATCGATACCGCGAGCTCGACCGAGCGCCCGCCTTCCCGCGAGAGGAGTACCGCAAGATGGGGAAGGCGGGGCTCCTCGGCTTGCGAACCTCTCGCAAGCGAGGCGGACGAGGACTGCCGCTTCCCCAGGTTGGGATCGCTCTGTTCCACCTCGCCTATCGTTCCGGAACGGCCTTCGCCAAGATCAGCCTGCAACCGGAATTCTGCTCGGTACTCGGCGATCACGGTTCCCCAGCATTAGTCCATGAGTGGTTCGAGCCGCTGTTGAAGGGAGAGAAGGTGGTCGGGAACCAGATCACGGAGCCGGGGGTCGGCTCGGATGCCCAAGCCCTCACCCTGTCTGCGGTTCGGGAAAGAGAGGAGTACGTCCTCACGGGAGAGAAGAGCGAGGTGGCTCTGTGTCTCGACGCCGAGGCAGCGATCGTGTACGGAAGGGTCCCCGGGCCGGATCCGCGCGGCGGGATCACGGCGTTTCTGGTCCCTCAGGACCTCCCGGGAGTCACTCGCCACGCCGCCTCCGGAGACCTCGGGGAACGATGGCAACGGCGGGGCTCGGTCCGCTACGACCAAGTCCGGGTTCCTGCCCGATTTCGGATCGGCGAGGAAGGGCGCGCCTTCGAGTACTTACGTACCGAGCTGATCCAGGAGCGAGCCCTGCTCGCGTCGATCTATCTTGGAGCCGCGTTCGCCTCCTGGGAAGCCACCGTGGAGTACGTACAGAGTCGCACCGTCTTCGGAAAACCGCTCTCGCGGCAGGAAGCAGTCGCGTTCGCTCTTGCCCAGGACGGGGGTCGCCTCTCGGCCGACTGGCTCTTCACCGAGGAGACCCTCTCCCTCCTCGACCGCGGCAAGGAGGTCGCTGGCGACGCCGCGCTCGCGAAGTGGATGGCCGTGGAGGACGGGCTGCGTTCGATTGATCACGCGATCCAGTTTCACGGCGGCCGGGGGTACTCCCAAGACCTTCCCCATGAGCAACGGTGGCGCGACGTTCGGAGCGGGGGGATTGCTCACGGAACGAGCGAGATCATGCTCGTCGTGGCCGCCCACGAACTGTGGACTCGCTCGAAGCGCTGACCCCTCGGCCCTGCCGCGAGCGCCTCGCATCTCGGAGGAACGCTCGGGGCCGACTCCGTCCCGCGGGAGGACGAACCCGCTGTTCGTTCAGCCGGCCCGAGACGAGGCCGACTGTCGTTTCCGCGGCTCGGTGGATGCGCGCGGGGCCTCCTTCGAGGGTGCGAACTGCTCCGCTTCGGTCGACCCATCCATGGCGAGGGTGGACGTCAGTCCTCCCGAAAGGATCTGGGCCACTTCGTCAAAGTAACCGGTCCCGACGAACGACTGGTGCTTCACCGCGGCATACCCTTCCGCCTCGGCCCGGAATTCCTCTTCCTGGAGCTCCGAATAAGCGGCCATGCCGGCTTGCGCGTATCCCCGAGCCAAGCGGAACATCGACAGGTTCAGGGCGTGGAACCCCGCCAGCGTGACGAATTGGAACTTGTAGCCCATCTCCCCGATCGTGGACTGAAACTCGGCGATCACGTCGGGCTCGAGTTTCTTGCGCCAGTTGAAGGAGGGCGAGCAGTTGTAGGCGAGCAGTTTGCCGGGGTACTCGCGATGGATCTCTCGCGCGAATCGGGCCGCCTCCTCGAGATCGGGTCCGGCGGTCTCGAACCAGAGCAGGTCCGAGTAAGGAGCGTAGGCCAAACCTCGAGCGATCGCCATGTCGAGACCCCCCGAGATCTCGAAGAACCCTTCCGAAGTCCGCTTCCCGGTGAGGAACGGAGCGTCGCGCGGGTCGATGTCGCTCGTGAGCAGTTTCGCCGAGAGGGCATCGGTGCGGGCGACCACGACCGTCGGGACGCTCGCGAGGTCCGCGGCGAGACGCGCGGCCCAGAGTTTCTGGTTGAACTCGCGCGCCGGCACCAGCACTTTCCCGCCCATGTGGCCGCATTTCTTGACCGAGGCCAGCTGGTCCTCGAGGTGAAGCCCGGCAACTCCGGCGTCGATCAGGGCTTTGGTCAGTTCAAACACGTTGAGGTTCCCGCCGAATCCTGCTTCGCCGTCGGCGACGATCGGCGCATACCAGTGGACGTCGTCCTTCCCGAGGCCGTGCTGCTTCTCGTCCTCCCGTCGGAACGCATTGTTGATCCGCCGAACGAGGTTCGGCATCGAGTCGGCCGGGTACAGGCTCTGGTCCGGGTAGGTCTGGTCAGCATCGTTCGCGTCGGCGGCCACCTGCCATCCGCTCGCGTAGATCGCGGGCAGGCCCGCCGCTACCATCTGGACGGCCTGGGTGCCGGTCATGGCACCGAGCGTCGGCAGGTACGGCTCCGAGTGGAGCAGTCGCCAGAGCCGTTGAGCGCCGAGCGAAGCGAGGGTGTGGGCGATGGTGACCGAGCCGCGCAGGCGTTCCACGTCTTCCGCGCGGTACGGCCGGACGATCCCCTTCCACCGATCGCTCTGCTTCCAATCGAGCCCGACGGCCTCGGTCATTGCTCCTCGCCCCCCAGCGAGTCTTCGAGTTCAGGGTAGGCGTACTCCGTGATAAACCCGACGAGCTCGGGCGCTGCGAGGAGCTCGTCCAGGACCCGGGAGGCACGATCGAGCGCCGCCGAGGGGCTCGTCGCTCCGGTCTCGGCGAGGAAGCGCGCCCTCTCGGAGGCGTAGGTGTCCCGGACCAGCGAAAGGTCCACCGTGCGACCGTCCTCGAAGAGGGCGTGGTGGTGCACCCACTGCCAGAGCTGCGACCGAGCGATCTCCGCGGTCGCGGCATCTTCCATGAGATGATCGATCGGGACACAGCCGATCCCTCGAAGCCAGGACTCAAGGTACAGCAGAGAGGCCCGTGCGTTTCGCCGGACCCCTTCGGAAGTGACGGGGCCCGCCGGAACTGCGAGCAGGTCGCTCGGCCCCGGGGCGGGGGGACCCAGAGGTCGCGAGAGCTGGTTCGGACCCGTCATCCCCCGATCGAAAACGTCCGTGGCCACTCGCACGAGGCCGGGGTGTGCGACCCAGGTTCCGTCATGCCCCGCGGCCACCTCCCGTTCCTTGTCGGCCCGTACCAGCGCGATCGCCTTCGCGTTCGCCTCGGCATCGTCCTTGATGGGGATCTGCGCCGCCATGCCTCCCATCGCGTGCGCTCCCCGACGATGACAGGTCCGGATCAGGAGATGCGAATAGGCGCTCAGAAAGGGGGTGTCCATCGTCAGTCGGGAACGGTCGGGAAAGCGGGTCCGGCCGTCATCCTGGAACTGCTTGATGAAGCTGAACAAGTAGTCCCATCGGCCGCAGTTGAGCCCGAGCGAGTGCTCTCGAACCTCCCAGAGGATCTCATCCATTTGGAAGGCCGCCGGCAGCGTTTCGATGAGGACCGTGGCGCGGATCGTTCCGTGGGGAAGACCGAGCGCGTCCTCGGACGCGAGAAACACATCGTTCCACAGCCTCGCCTCGAGGTAGTGCTCGACCTTAGGTAGATAGAGATAGGGACCCGTCCCCCTCCGCCTCAGCTCGGCCGAATTGTGGTACACGAACAGGCCGAAGTCGAAGAGGCTGCCGGAGATCGGTATCCCATCGACACTGAGGTGTCTCTCCCGCAAGTGCCAGCCGCGCGGCCGGACCATCAACGTGGCCACGTTCTCGTTTAACCGGTACTCCTTGCCTTCTGCGGAACGGAATCGGATGCGACGCCGCACGGCGTCCGCCACGTTGGCCTGGCCCAACAACGTCCCCTTCCAGGTCGGACAGTGAGCGTCTTCGAAGTCCGCCATGAACACCCGCGCCCCGGAGTTGAGCGCGTTGATGATCATCTTCCGGTCGACAGGGCCGGTGATTTCCACTCGGCGGTCCACGAGGTCCGAAGGAGGAGCGGGAATGGTCCATTGCGCCTGCCGCACTTCTGCGGTCTCGGGAGGAACGTCGGGGCGCCCTCCGCTCGCGATCACTCGCTGGAGGGCTCCTCTATGGGCCAGAAGGTCTCGCCGTCGAGACTCGAACCGACGATGCAAGGTTGCGAGGAATTCGACGGCGGAGGGGGTGAGAACGTCTCGTCCCCGATCGGGAATGTCGCCGTTGACCTCGACCGCGCCAGAGAAGTGGTGCGGAGCGTTCGAATTCCCCGACAACTCGCCCTCTCCGTGGACACCCTCCGCGCCACCAAATACGTTGGCCCGACGGTTCGCGTCCGCACTCACCAGCCGCCGGACCAACGGTCGAAACCCCAATGCTCAAGGGACGAGAGGTCTTACTCGGTTCGTGCCGGGCGCGCCGTGCGGACAAACCGGAGCTCCCCCCACGGGGCAGCCGAGCAGGGCGACGTCCACCCTCTGGAAGCTGAAATCGCCCTCGGTGGGGGGCGGTTCATGCGCACCGTAGTCGTTGCGGTCGACTGGTCTCCTGTCTCGGAACGCGCGGTGGGGCTCGCCGGCGAGATCGCGCGCGGGCTCTCCGCCCGATGTATCCTGCTGCACGTGCGTTCCGGCCCCGATCGATCCGCGGGTTCGAAAACCTCTGCCTCCGGATCCCTCCAAGGCGCGGCGGCGGCCGACGCGCGGACCTGGCTTTCCAGGACGCGGGATGCCGGGGTGAAAGACGTGCAGCTGGTCGTCCTCGATGGGTCTCCGGTGGAGGCGATACTTTCGTATCTACGCACGAGCCCCCCCGACCTTTTGGTCTTCGGCCGCCGAGGAGGCTCGCCGGGAACGGCGCTGCTCTTGGGAGGAGTATCCTCCGCGCTGCTCCAGCAGGCTCGATGCCCTGTGCTCGTGGTTACCTGAGTCTCCACTCCGACCTTGGCCATGCGAAAAGGCGGGCAGACCCGACGCGGCAGTTCGGCGGAGGAAGAATCCCGGTGCCTACTAGTGAATTATAACGCTCGTGCTTACCTATCCTCCGGTGTCAGATTCTGCCTCTCCCCGCGTGCTCGCCCAACTCCTGACTCTCCACGAGGTGAGGGGGTATCTTCGAAGATCGCACGGCGTCGCCTTGGCCGTCTTCATCGCCGTCGCCTATGCCCTCGGTTCGATGTTGCTCGGAGGGATGCTCGTGCTGGCGCATTTCAATGGCGGCTACTCCGTGATTCTGATTTGGGGGAACGCGCTCGGACTTCAGAACTGGAATTACCCGGGTCTCTTGATCGAGGCGCCGTGGGGTTTCGTCGAACTCCCGTTCTTCGCGACGATCTCGATGGTGCTGGTTTCCGCCGGTGTCGGCCTCGGAATGGCGGTGGCCGCGCTCTTGGGGGTCCAGTTGATCCGAGAGCGCCGCGCGTCCGCCGGGCGACCCGCTGCCACGGGGACCATCGCCGGCCTGACTCCCGCGATGATCGCCCTCGTCACGCTCGGTGCCTGCTGTTCGACGACGGCGGCGGCAACGGCAGGGATCGGGTTGGTCGCCCAATCGAGCGGGTCCACCACCTCGAACCTCGTGCTGAACAACTGGTATCTCGGGGTCTTCCAGATCGTGGTCGTGTACGTCGCCCTGATCGCCCAGGAACTGCTCTTGCGGATCTACGGCAACCTCTTTGCCGGGACGGATCCCGCGTTCGTTCGCTCCGAACCGGCTCCGCGTCCTATCGACCGACGGGCCGTCGCAGTCGGTGCCGTCCGCGCGGCGCTCTTGGCGGGGGGAGTAACGTGGGTGCTCTCGGTACTGGCCTCGTGGACCACGACCGCACCCACGAGCGCCTCGGCCGCGTTCTGGTTCAACTGGGTGGTCGAGCACTGGCTTCCGGGGGGCCTTGCCATTGTGGTCGCGCTCTCGCCCCGGACCGTCCGGAGTTGGATCCTCGGCTCTGCTTCCTCGGTGCCAACTCGCCTTTTCCGTTCCGTGCTGGTCGTCGGAGCTTGGACGCTCGGGGGCTGGGTACCCCCTCCGCTCTCGGGGTTCGGGGTAGAGGGGTTGGGCAACGAGCTTCTCGGCGTCCTCGGCCTCCCCGGCTCCGTCGGCGCGGTCGCGCCGGTCTTCCCGTGGGGACTGGCCCTTCTGTTGCGATGGACGTTCCA
>JASHUP010000217.1 GCA_030039915.1 Thermoplasmata archaeon
CGGGTCGGGGCCGCCTACACCGGCCGGACTTTCAATTTCATCGTTCCGGAGTTCAACGACTGGTTCAAGTACCGAGGGATGGTCGAACCGCTCAAGCTCGTGATGGAGCAGCGTGAGGTGAAGTGGGAAACGACCTTCGGGACGGTCGGACCGTACACCTTCCGGTCCTTTTTCAGCGTAAACTATAACGTTCGCACCGCGGGAGCCCAAGACTACTGGACGACCATCGCAGACCCGAACTTTGCCGCGCTCGAAGACCGGATGCTCCTTCGATTCCATCCGATGACCCGCGCTCGCTTCCGCGCGGTCGAGGCGAGCTCGGAGCGGCTCGAGCTCGGAGAACTCGACTTCTCGCTCGCGGAGAAGGTCCGTGACCACCTCACCCTCGTCTACGCGATCGAGACCGGCCACCCGCTCGTGGCCGGGAGATTCCGAGCGAGACCCGTCCGGCTCGAGCGGGCGCTTTACGACAAGCTGCGAGAGGTTTCGGAAAAAGCTCTCAAGACCACCGACTTCCCGAAGTTTTCGCCCCGACTCAAATCGCGGGCGGTCCGACTTGCCGCGGCAGCGTCGCTGCTCACGTACTTCGCCTCACCGAACCTCGAGTCGGTCAAGATCGGCGTCGAGGAATCGGAGTTCGCGCGTCGGTTCTACGAGGAGGAAATCCGTGCCCGAGAGGGACGACACGGGCGCGCCGCCGCGTAAGAAGGACCGGCCGGTTCGGTACCGGCGGCCCGCGGGCGAAGTGATCCAGCGAGCCGCCCGGCGGGTGGTCCGGGGCGGGAAGGCGTCGTTCTCCTCCCAGGCCGAGTTCCGGGACGCCCTCCTCCGGGTCCTTCGCCGAGACGAACCGCTCGCCGTGCTCGGGGGTGCCCGCTTGCGGCGCCTCCTCATTGATGTCCCGGGAGTGCGCATGACGGTCCGGTTCACCGAGCGGCCGTCATCTCGGCCGCTCGTCGAGTGTCCGGTGTGCGGTTCGCCGCTCGCCCCGATCCACAACCGAACGCTGACCGGCGACACCGTGGTGCTTGGACAGCGGTGCACCCGCTGCGACTATTGGACCCACGGACTGCGCCGGATCCCTGTGCGATATCTCTTCGCGGAGGCTGGGATCGACGGTCGCCCCAAGCGATTGGAGTCGACACGGTCGAGCACCCGGCCCACGGGTCAGGGCGGAACGTAAGGCGAAACTGGACCGCCCCGGGCACGTCCCCCTTTGCGGAAGCCGATCGAAAAGAGCACGACCGCCGCGAGGACCCCTCCGATCAGGAACCCGAGGAACAGCCCCGCCCCAAATCCTCCTGACAACGAGACCAGCCCGCCCCCCGATGAAGGGGAGCTGACTGGGATCGTGAGGTTCGCGGTGACCGTCGCCCCGACATGATCGGTCAGGGTTGCCTCGACGGTGTACCGCCCGGGAGAGGCGTAACTATGGCTCGTCGTGAGTCCGATGGCCGAAGATCCATCACCGAACGCCCAAGAGACAGCGTACGGCGGAGATCCCCCGGAGACGGAGGCGGCGAAAGTGACGGGGGTCGCGGGCGAGGTCGGATTCGATGCCGATACATCCCCCGAGCTCAGGGTGGCTTCGAGCGAAGGATGGACGGTAATCATGATCGAGTGCGTGGTGACGACTCCAAGCTGATCCTCGTAATCGAATGTCACCGTGTAGTTTCCCGCGCGAGTCCACTCGTGAGACACGTTCGCTCCGATCCCTCGACTCCCGTCGCCGAACGTCCAGTTCTGCTGAAGCGCTCCGGTCCCCCCGGTCACCGTCGCGTTGAATGTGACGGGGACGTCCACGTCGGTGACGTTGCCGGGGGAAATCCCGATGGTAGCACTGGGATGGGCGACAACTACAACTGCCGTCGAGGTTGAATTCGAAGCTCCGGACGAGTCGCGGACCTCGGCGGTGATATCGTAGACGCCAGGTTCCGAAAACGCGTGGCTGACGTTTGCTCCCGAGAGTTGGGTGCCGTCGGAGAAGTACCAGGTGTAGGTGTAGGGAGGCAGCCCCTGAGCGGCCGACGCGACACAATCGACCGGTATTCCCGGATCGACGTAGGGAAACGTAAGAGGGGAGAAGCCCACCGCGATCGCGAGCGCGCGGGTCACGGTAAGCGAAGTGGATTCATTCGCCCAGTACCCGAACGAATCCGTCACGTTGACCGACACCGTGAAGGTGCCTGCGACACCCGGTGTACAGTTCAGGGACGAAACGCTCGCTGACTCACAACCCGGCGGGAGACCGAAGTACGTGATGCGCGACGCTCCCGCGCCGCCAACGAACGTGACGTTGAACGCGACCGATTGGCCCAGGTCGACCGCACTGGGGGCGGCGTCGAAGTACTCGATCTGAGGGGGGCTCGCAATCACGCTCAGCGTTCCGGAGAGCTCGTTTGCGACCCATACCGTCGTGGACCCGGGGGTGGAGTCATTGCCCGCCGACACAACCGCGAGCGCGGCTGGTTGCTCGCCAACCGGAATCTCCGCGACCGCGTCTTGACTGGCTCCTAGCGACGAACCATCGATCACGCTAACCGTGCCCTCTTTCGTAGAGAGGAGCCCCTCGCTCGAGACGAACACGTCCTGGCGCGAAGGATCATACACCTCGCTCAGAACTGTGTGTGTTCCCCCGATCTGAATTGGCCCACCGTCGACGGTCAGTGATGTCGCATTGAGGAGCGACACTTCGTCCCCGGCGGCGTAGACCTGGTTGTCTGCAGGGTCGTACACGATGCTGGTGACATTGGTACCCACGCTGATTCCCGGCTCGTCTAGATCACCGGTTCGAGAATCGAGAACTTCCACGTCTTCAGAAGAAACCAGGACGAAAAGCAGGGAGCCGGCCGGATCAAGGGCAAGGTAATTTCCGGTGCCGGACGGTGTCGTGAGACCGGTCGAGACTTGAATCCCGTCGGATGTGAGATTGATTGCCTCTAGGCCAGCCAAACTGTTCACAAACCAGAGAAGATTGTCAGCCGGATCAACGGTGAGCTGGCTATTGGAACCACTTACTCCCGAAACTGCTGTTATCAGAACGTTCGAAGAAGCGTTGTAGACGTCCACACCGGTTGTTGTACCAACGTAAAGTCGTTGATTCTCCGCGTCGAGTACTAGCGACAATATACGGGACGCGTCGACAAGCGATTCTGAAGCTTGATTGAGTCGAAACGCGGTAACCGAGTATATCAGAGAACCGTTTCCGGAGGCAGCCAGCACCAAAGACCTCCCTTGGTTATCGCTGAGCGTGGTGAACGCCGGGGAGGTCGTTGGAATCTCGAGGTCAGGGATGTTCGAGGAAAGGTTTACAGCTTCGATCAAGCGAGCGTTCGACGCCCAACTGTAAACGATTCCCGTCTGGGGATTGAGTACTACCTCGGTTACGTTACCATCGACCGGAATCGTTCCGGCGATTGGTGTGCCGACGCTCGAATTTAGTACAACAACATTTCCCCCCGAGGCGTTGCCCAGGACGAATTCTGTTCCGTTTGCTGACACGGTTGCCGGGACCATACCCCTCCCTACCGATGCCACACTTGTCACAATCGCCTGAGAGCTGGCGTCGACCAGTGTAGCATACTGGCTGGAAGGCACGGTAGCGAGAAGCCGGTTAGCTTCTGACGAGTAAGCTAGACCGTCGGCCGGTCCGTAGAGGAGAGGAATGTCCGGTCGACTCGAGGCTGGATTATCAGCCGTCACGACAGAGATGAATGGGCTTCCCCCGTTAGCAACGAACACCAGTCCGTCTCGCGAATCGTCCACGACTGACATCGGTTCCGTACCAGCCGGTACATTAGGAATTGACACGACGTTGTCGATCGCGTCGATGACTGTAAGATTCGAAGAGGCGAAGTTCGCGACGAAAACGTTGTTGG
>JASHUP010000218.1 GCA_030039915.1 Thermoplasmata archaeon
GGAAGTCGGGCGATGCAGAGTGATCACGGGGGCTCTCCCCTCCCTCCGCCGCTCGCGAACTTAGAGCGGACGCAGAAGCCCGAGCGTCGGGAACGCGGACGGAACTAGTCCGTACGCGATCGTCACCGCTCCGACCACGAGCAGCACCACGACCACGACCCGGTGGAGCAGACGAGGGTCGAGGCGACGCGCGAGCCGCGCGCCGACGAACGCGTCCCAGCCCGCCACGACGACCATCGCGAGCGACCCCGCGACCAGGACGGTCAGCCAGCCGAAATCGGAAACGAAGACGATCTGGAAGATCATCGTGGTGTCGCCGAGCTCGAGCAGAAAGATCGTCGCGAAGGCGGTCAGGATCACCGAGCGCGCGGTTCGCGGGATCCGCTCGGGGTCCTCCGAATCGGGGTGGAAGTAGAGCCAGACGGCGTAGCCGATGAGAAAGACCCCGCCGACCACGCGCAGCCACCCGATGCGGCCCGGTCCGAGCACCTCGGCAAGGGCCGTTCCGACCGTCACGGAGATCGACGTCGTGAGGACGAACGCGACCGCCGCGCCCATCCAGGTCTGGATCGGATGGGACCGGGCCGCGAGGGCGATCAGCGCGAAGCTCGTTCGGTCGAAGAGCTCGAGGGCCGCGATCACGAGAAAGACGACCGCGAACCCGTCGACCCACTCAAACCCCACCGGCGGCCCCTCCCGCCTACGCGAGGTGGTTCAGGAAGCTTTCGACGCGCCGCTCGCAATAGGCGCACGTGAGCACGACGGGACGGCGGTCGGTGACCTCGAATTCGCTCTCGACCGGTTCCGGCTGATTCGAGATGCAGTTGGGATTCGGGCAGCGAAGGATCCCCACGATCCGGTCCGGGAGGTCGACCGTCCGCTTCTCCTGGACCTTGAAGTCTCGGATGATCGAGATCGTGGCTCGCGGGGTGAGGAGCGCGATCGCGTTCACCTTGCGGGGCGAGAGCTCCATGTTCTCGACCTTCACGATATCCTTCCAGCCAAGCTTTCCCGAGCGCACCCGGATGGCGACGCTCACGGTCGAGTCCTTGTCGAGCGACTGCACATTGATGATGCGCAGGACCTCGAGAGCGAGACCGCTCGTGATGTGGTCGATCACCGTCCCGTTCTTGATCGGGGTGATCTTGAGCTCCCGGACCATGGACTACTCCCCCTTCTTCGCCGAACCGAGCACCGCGTTGAGCAGCGCCATTCGAACCGGTACGGCGAGGAACGCCTGACGGAAGTACGCGGCGTGAGGGGTGTCGTCGACCTCGGGCGCGATCTCCCCCGCGCGCGGGAGCGGATGCATGACGATGAGCCGGGGCTTGGCGTCGTGCAGGACGCTCGCGTCGATGCGGTACGATCCCGCGACCTTTCGGTAATCCGACTCGTCGGGGAACCGTTCCTTCTGGATGCGAGTCACGTAGAGCACGTCGGCGTCCCGGACCGCCTTGTGCACGTCGGGCTCGGTCGAGACCCGGGCCCCGAGGTGTTCGAGGCGTTCGACCGTCTCGTCGGCAAGCCCGAGGGAAGAGGGAGACGTGAGCACGATCTCGCTGCCGAACAGCGCGAGGGCGTACGCGAGGGAGTGGACCGTCCGGCCGTACTTGAGGTCCCCCAGAAGGACCACCTTGAGCCCCGTGAGCGTGTCGAACGCCTCCTGCATCGTCGCAAGGTCAAGGAGGGTCTGGGTGGGGTGTTGACCTGCGCCGTCGCCGGCGTTGATGACGGGCCGGTCCGAAGCGCGCGCGGCCAGGCGGGCCGACCCCTCGTTCGGGTGGCGGATGACGATCGCCTCAGCGTAGCCGGAGAGCATCCGGATCGTGTCGTAGAGGCTCTCGCCCTTCCGCATGGAACTCGCGGCGGCGTCGGCGATTGTGACGCAACTTCCGCCGAGGCGCTGAACCGCCGCCTCGAACGAGAGGCGCGTCCGCGTCGACGGCTCGAAGAAGGCCATCGCCACGATCTTGTCCTCGAGCGGATGAGTGACCTTCTTGCCTTCGGCATACGGAACCATCTTGCGGGCCGAGGCCAGCAGTTCCTCGATCTCCTCGCGGGAGAGGTCCCGAATGGCGATCACGTCGCGGCCGTGCAGCGACATCCTGCGCGTGAGAGGGAGGCACGGTTTAAGACATTCTCCCGGGCGAGTCGCGCGAACGCCGGGCGCGAGTCCGCTATTCCGCGCCGCCGCCGGCGGAGTGCGTCGAGTGGGATTCCGCGTGGGCCGTCGGTTTCGAGAGATGGGGCGGTCCGGGGCGAACGACCAGGACCGGGCAGTGAGCAGAGTTGACGAGGCCGGTGGAGACGCTTCCGAGGAGCAGTCGGCGACCCCGGGTGAGACCCCGCGATCCGACGATCACGAGGTCCTGCGGATTGCGGCTGAGGTAATCGAGCAACGACTCGAGGACCTCGCCGCGGAGGGTAATGGGTTCGACGACCCGGACGCCTCGACTGAGAGCGTGCTCGCGAAGCTCGTCCAGCAAGGTGGCGAGCGTACGGCCGTCCTCGGTCAAGGGGACCAGCGTGGCAAGCCGACCGTAGTCCTCCCCACGCGCCGCGGGTAAAACCATCGCAATCGTGAGCGTGGCCCCGAAACGCCCCGCCACCTCCGAGGCGACTTGGACTGCCCGCCGGGACGGCGCTGAGCCGTCGAATCCGACCAGGATCCGCTCGAACATCGGTAGCCGAGTCGGGGCATGGACTCGGAGGGCATTAGAGCACTGTCGACCGCGGGCCCGGACGAGGTTGGGCCGCTACGCCGCGCAAGGTCCTTCAAGATAAGTTATATATGTATTGTGTATCGCTGTGTCAATCACAGGATGCCATGAGGATCGACATCGGTTCGGACGGGAAGATCATCGGTACGCGCCGAGTCTCGCCGAACGGCCAGGTGAGCGGACTCACCGAATTCGCCGGACGCGAGGTCCTCGTCATCCTGCCCGGGTCCCATCACCCGGAGACGGCATTTCCCTGGGGATCCACGGAGAGCGTGGCCCAGGCCGTTCAGGAGCAGATGCGCGAGGCGTTCGAGCGGTACGAGGTCTTGCAGAAGCTCTACGCTTCCCCGTGGGAAGCGACCCGCTCGTTCGTTCGCAATACGTTCGGAGCCTCCACGCCCGACCTCGTTGCCGAGGTGGACCGATGGGTGAAGGGGCAGATCGACCACTTGCCTACCGTACACGTCGCTCCCTCGGGTTCCGAGAGGGGAACCGCGGGAGCCGGGAAGCGTTCTCGGGCCGGGCGAAAGCGACCGGGAGTCGCTCGGTCGGACGTCAGTGAGGAGTTCATCTGAAGGAAAGAGGGAAGGAAACATGGAAGCAAACAAGGGGGAAAAGAACCCGATGGGCGAGGCGTGGGACGAGGTCGGAAAGGCCGTGAACGAAGCGACGGAACTGTACCTGAAAGAACTCGAGACCTATCTCGAGTGGGTCCAGAACGTGCGCAAGGAGTTCTTTGAACAGGCGGTCGCCACGACGCAGGAGCTCTCTCGGATCGGCGAGAGCCAGTGGGCGTTCCTGAACCGGATGCAAAAGAGCTACTCCGTGTTCGGGGGGATCCCCACGTGGGCCGACATCCCGAGCAAGTACGATACGACGAACGCGAAGCGAACGACCCGAGCGACCTAAAACGGTCGGGGTCGTAGCCGACCGAGCGAAGAGGAACAACGATGCCGCGACGCACGAGCCGCAAGCGAACGACCGCGAAGACCGAACGAGCGAACCCGGGCGAGCGCGTGACGGGCCCCGCACCTACGCCGAATCCGTTCGAGGCGGGGATGGACGTGTGGACCCGGTACGCGCGCGAGTCCGGCGAAGCCGTCACCGACTTCCTCCGGCGCTTCGGCGAAGAGCAGCAGAAGAATTACGCGGCGTGGGCCGCGAACGTCTCGGAAGTCGCGCGTCCCAAACTTCAGGAAGCGGAGGCGCCTTCGGTCAGGGCGCGCTTCGACGAGTGGAACCGCCAGGCCGAGGAGGTC
>JASHUP010000219.1 GCA_030039915.1 Thermoplasmata archaeon
CTCGTCGTGAGGAGAAGGAGGGTGGACGGGAACATGTACGTGAACATCGAGAGGGTGTCGCCGAGCGAGGTCAAAAGGCGTGCGGTGTGCCCGGGCCCGAGGATCTTGACCCCGGAGACCTTTTTCTCCCCAAAGCGCACGCCCACTGGTTCGAAATTTCGGATCGCTTCCTCGAGCGTCGCGCGTGCGTTCCGCGCGAGCGCGTCACGGGGGTAACGCTCTCCGACGGGGTTGATCCCTCCGTCGACCTCGTGCACGACGTGATTGTCGGTCGTGAGGACCTCGGCGACCTCCACCTTCTCGAGGAGCGCCCTCACGATCAGCTCCCGATCTCCGAGCACGAGGTTGTTCCCGTCGATCAACACGTACCCCGTCGTCGACCCTCCCACACGCACGGCGAGGGCCCGGATCCCCTCCGGACCGATCCCATCGCGACCGATCGAGTACCCCGTGCGGGTTGCGACCCCGACCTCGATCGGACCCTCGCGCGCGGCTGCCTCGGCTGCACGAATCGCGGCCTTCGTGTCGAGCACGAGCTTCTCCGCGGCGGGCGTCCCGTAGAGAATATCTCCGAATCCTTCGACGTAGGAGTTGTGAGCGTCCACGAGGAGGACGGGGGGCCCGCCCTCCTGGGCCACCTCTCGAACGATGCGGTCCGCGACGCTGAAGGCGATATCGTCGGTGGGCTCGGGCGCCTGCGAGACGAGCACGAGAACGACGCCTCCCAGCGACTGGGCGCGAGCGAGGCTTCCGGCGTACGGAGAAACGAGCGGACTTCCTCGGGAAGTTGGGCTGGGAGCGAGCGAGCCGAGGAGCTCGCGGGTCGCGTTGGCGACCCGATCGACCTCCTCCTCCGAGGGAAGGTCGAGGTCGTGGTCGCAGGGAGTGTGCGGGACGAACACCGTTCCGGCGGCCGGACCGAGCTTTTCGGACAGTTTTCGAGGGAGGTCGCTCGCCCCGAGTGCCGCAAACGGGCCGGGATGGACGGTCGGGAGGGCGACCGTCGCCTTGAACGAGTCTCCCTTCGTGAACGCGAGGACTCGGGCCGTGACATCACCGGGGATCGCGCCGTCCACGAAGAACGACTCGAGCGCCCGGGTCGCCTCGCGGTCCCGTCGGCCCACGTGGTCCAGCAGGGGGCGGATCAGCGAGACCCCCGAGATCCCGAACTCGCGGCGGATCGGCCGGTCGGAAGCCCGTATCAGGGCGACCGCACAGACGAACCCGAGGGCGAGAAAAGTCGCTGCCTCCCCGACCAGCAGAGCCGTGGGAGGCACCAGAAGGAAGAACCCGAGCAGGTAGACAACGGGCTGGAGGAGGGAGACGGGAAGCATCCGAGCATGACTGGGGCGGGAGACTCCGTAGAGGCTCGCGTGCCGGAACCACAGGGCGGGTCCGGCAAGAAAGACTCCGAGCGAGACGAGTCCCGGCACCACCGATGGGTCCACCCAGAGCGCAAACCGCCAGAGGAGCGCGAGCGGCAGCATGACGATCAGGACCGTGAGCGCGAGAAACACGCTGCGATTGAACTCGAAGCGACCGCCGAGCGCCCCGCAGAGCGGGGTCGTGAGCGCGGACGCGATGATCGCCGGGAGCACCCCGACCAGGAGGAATCCTTCCGCGAACTGCAGAACGTTGGGGAGGAACAGGAGAGCGGCCAGCACGGCGCTGCCGAGCACCATGAGCCCGTAGGTGACGGGCGGAGACGGCGCTCGGAACAGAACGTGCCCCCGTCGGACCTGGCGGTACCCTTCGCCGGAGTCGGCGGGAGCCTCAACGGCCTCGGGCACGACGTACCTCCTCGAGGATCCCTCGGAACGCGCTGCCGAGACCTTCCTCTTCCGTGATCGTCCCCGTCACGAGGATGTTCGCCCCGGCGTCGAGCAGCGCCTTCGCTTCCGCCCCGGAACGGATCCCACCTCCGACGATCAGGGGAATCCGTAGGGCCTCGCGCACCGCGCGGACCATCTCGACGGGAACCGGTGCGGGAGCGCCGGAGCCGGCCTCGAGATAGACGAACCGCATGCCGAGCAGCTCGGCTGCCAGGGCGTATCCCGTCGCTCCCGAGAGGTCGTCCCGCGGAACGGGGTCGACGGCGCCCACCTCCCCCACCCGCATTCCGGGGGCGATCACGAGATACCCCATCGGAATCGCTTCGAGCTCCATCCGTCGGACCGCAACCGCCGACCGGGCGTGAGTGCGAATGACGAGGTCGAGGTTGCGCGAATTGAGCAGACTCATGAAGAGGACGGCGTCCGCGTCCGCGGTGAGCGACCCGGAACCCTCGGGAAAGATGATCGCCGGGACCGCGACGCTCGCCTTGATCGCGCGCGCTGCCTCGCTCATCACGTCACGGGAGATGCCCGTGGAACCGCCGAGGAGGATCGCGTGACTTCCCAGAGCAACTGCCCCGCGTGCGAGAGCGGCCGCACGCGGACCTCGCGATTTATCCGGGTCGATGAGCGTGAAATGAAGCGGGCCCCCGGAAAGATGGTCAGTGAGATACCGCTCGACTCGACCGGGCGAGGAAGGAGCGGTCACCGGAACGCCACCGCCAGGAACGCGAACAGCGCCACCGACATCGCCACTTTGCTCAACGTCTGTTCGTAATGCAGCCGACCCGGGAGGTACCCGACCGACACTCCGAAGACCGCGTCCGCAGCCCCGACCAGGACGATATAGATAATCCCGACCCATGAGACCGGGCTGACGAACCAGACAAGCGGAACGAAGCTCAGCACAATTCCACCGATAACGGCCCCCCGAGCGAGGACCGAGGAGGGCCCGAGACCGTAGACCTTCGGAAGGGTCCGTCGGCCGACATCGCCGGCGACGTCTTCCATGTCCTTGATCACCTCCCGACTCAGCGTCGCGAGGAACGCCATAGCACCGAACGGGAGGAGGACGAGCGCATTTCCGGCCGCGGCGCCCCCGTACAGGAACACAATCCCGGTCAGGAATGCGACGAGGAGGTTCCCAGCGAAGCCCTGCTTCTTCATTCGGAACTCGTAGCTGAGGAGCGACACCACGGCGATGGCGAGGATCACCCCCACCAGCGGTTCTACGATGGCGACCGGAACGGCCACGACGACCCCCCCGACGAACAACGCCGTGGCCAGGCGCCGGGCAGAACGCACGGAAACTTCCCCCGTGACGAGGGGGCGATCCGGGTGGTTGACCCGGTCGCCTTCGAGGTCCAGGAGGTCATTCAGCACATTCCCGCCCGCGGTGACGAACGCCGTGGAGAGTCCGGCGAGCGCGAGGAGGATCCAAAGAAGGGCCGGGACGACCACCCCGGATCCCTGAGCGACGAGTCCTCCCACGATCGTGCCGACGAAGGACACTCCGAGGTTTCCCGCGCGCACCAAACGAAGTGCCGGATGCACGCCGGCCGATGGTCGGAGCGCTCGCTTAACGATTGTGCCGGAGGGAGGGTTCTCCGGCGGGGCGGACGACCGGACCCGCGGGCGCGTTATATGCGGCGAGTGCTGGGACTCCCCGCATGGCCGGTCCCGGAGTTCGTCGGCCCAAGGTGCGGTCGTTCGCGCTAGCGAACGGTCTCCGCGTCATGCTCGCGGCGAACGACGCGAGCCCCACGGCCAGTGTATGGGTCTGGTATCGGGTCGGGTCGAAGAACGAAGTGCCCGGGATCACCGGCGCTTCCCACTGGGTCGAACACATGCTGTTCGAAGGGTCCCCTCGATATCCGAAAGGGGCGATTGACCGGGCGGTGCTCAAGGTCGGCGGGGAGCTGAACGCATTCACCGACACCGATTTCACTGCCTACTTCACGACGGTGCCCCGCGAGCACCTCGACGTTCCCCTCGATTTCGAAGCCGACCGGATGACCCGCGCTTCGATCTCGGACGAAGAGGTGGGCCGCGAACGGTCGGTGATCCACTCGGAGCGGGAGGGCAACGAGAACTGGCCGGAGTTCCGCGTCGAG
>JASHUP010000220.1 GCA_030039915.1 Thermoplasmata archaeon
CGCCCTCCAACACTTCGGCGCGAGCGCATTCGTCGTGACGATCATCATCGCGGCGAGCGCGATGAGCCAGGTGCCGTTCACGATCCTCTGGGGTAACCTCTCCGACCGAGTCGCGCACCGCAAGTACTTCCTGGTCGGTTCGTTCCTCGCGACCGGCATCAGCATCGTCTTCATTGCCCTCGCGAGCAACCTGCTCACGTTCTTCTGGCTCAACGTGCTCGAGGGGCTCGCCTCCGCGGCGAGTGCCCCGATCGGGACGATGCTCCTGCTCGAGACCCGGCACAAACGCTGGTGGCCGACCGACATCGGTCTCTTCGGACTGATCTCGGGAATCGGGACGACCGCGGGCCTCGCACTCGGGTTCGTCTGGCTCTTCGTGATCGGCTATTCGGCCCCGGCGATCTCCGTGATGACCGCGCTCCTGCTCGTCTCGGGCGCCCTCGCGCTCGTCTCCGCGCTGATCGCCTTCGCGTGGATCGAGGAGCCGACCACGCGCGTCGAACGGAAGTCGGTCGCGACCCTCCTCAATCTCAACCGAGGGGTCGTGGAGCGGATCCGACGCGTCCGGGCCCGGGTCGTCGGCCTCGTCGACCTCACCCGCTCGAAATCCGAGAAGCTCCCCGGCCGCGAGCTTCTCTTTCTCGCCGCGCTCGGGGTGATGAGCGTCGGCTTCGACATCTTCTACGGTCCGTTCCCGGTCTTCCTCTGGCAGAACGCGAAATTCACGGACGCGGGGGTCTTCATCGTCTACCTTGGTTCGTCCGCGGCGTCCACGGCCCTCTTCTTTCATTCCGGGAAGGCGGTCGACGCGCACTCCCCAAAATCGGTCTTCCTCGAGTCGCTCGGCGGCCGCGTGCTGCTGATGCTCCTCTTCCTCTGGGGGCCGATCTATGTCCTGTTCGGTCTCGGGTCCCCCGCTCTCCTCGCGTGGCTGACGCTGCTCAACGCCTTGCTCGGCGTTACCTGGGCGTTCATCAGTACCGCGAGCACTCTCTTCCTCGTCCGGCTCGTCGGCCGTTCCGCGCGCGGGCGAGCGCTCGGTCTCTACAACGCGATCGCGGGCGCGGGGAGCCTTCTCGGCACCCTCCTCGGGGGTTGGCTCTACGCCACGTACGGCGTCCACTTCGCCTACTCGATCGCGGCGGTCACGGTGGTCGCCGGAGCGGCGTTGCTGTTCCCGATCCCGTACCACATCTTCCAGCTGCCGCACGGTCAGGCCCATCGCCGCCTGCTCGCCCGGAGCGCCCGAGCGGTCGCCCGCCCGTCGCACGCAAACGGAAACCACCGGCGGTAGCTCGGCTCAGCCGAACATCTCCCAAACGAGGGTGCGCACCACGTAGCCGAGCGCGAGGTGGGCCAGGAACACCTCGAGCTCGGGCGGGTATTCCTCGATCACGCACGAACGGAAACCGAGCCGCCCCACCCCGACGGGGTCGGCGCCTCGACTGACGGCGAATCGACCGGTCAGGCGCTCGTTGATCTGGTACTCGACCCCGGCGTACAGGATGGTCATCGGCCCGAACATCGTGGAGCGGGTCTTCCACTGGTCTTCGCCCACCTGGATCCGGATCTCGTCGCTCTTCGCGCGGTAGGAGACGATCGAGCGCCCGTCGGTGTCGGAGCTCGGGCGGTCGAGAACGTACTCCGTCGAAAAGAGCGCCGCAATCTTGCTCCCCAGTCCCGGGCTCTCGCTTTGGATCGGGCGACCGGTCCAGGTCTGGGTGCCGACCTCGACCTCGATGACGTTCTTCAGGACGCGAGCCGTCGCTCGGATCATCGGTCGTTCGGTTGAGTATCCGGCCATACCGTATTAATGGCGGCTTCCGTCGGTGGCGTATGTCGCCGCTCGGGCTCCACCCTCCGGCGCAGGAGCGCGCGTTTGGCCTGGGCTTCTACGCGTCGCGGACCGCCGGCGTCGCCGGGCGAACCAAGGGTTCCGCCGACGATTTTCGGGTCACCGAGATCTCGAGTTATCCGACCCCCGACCCGAACGGGGAGTTCGTCGTCCTTCGCGTCCAGAGCCGGGATTGGGAGCAGCACGAACTCGGTCTCGCGATCGCGCGACGCCTCGGACTGCCCTCGGCGTCCGTTCGCTGGGCCGGCACGAAGGACCGCCGTGCCGTGTCCGAACGACTCGCGTCCTACCGGGGGCCGCTCCCGGAAGGGGAGTTGGGGCTCCCCGGCGTCGTCCTGGTCGACGCCTACCGGGCGCGGGACGGCCTCGTTTTGGGCCACCACTACGGAAATGCGTTCGAGATCCGCGTCGATGAGCTCGCCCTCCCCGTCGACGGGGCCCTGCTCGCCTATCGTGCGACCGAGGAGGAGCTCCGTCTCCGGGGTGGATGGCCGAATTTCTTCGGGCCCCAGCGTTTCGGCGAGGTCCGTCCGGTGACTCACACCGTCGGTCGGGAGGTCGTGGTCGGAGACCTGGCCGCCGCCGTGGAGATCTACCTCACCGCGCTGCCGCCCGGGGTCGCCGACCGGGTCGGGGACGTGGCGCGACGAGCGTTTGCCGAGTCGCACGACGCGTCCCGAGCGCTACGCGAGTTCCCGGTCGAGTACCGATTCGAACGGGCGATCCTCGAACGGCTCGCGCGCGGCGACCCACCCGAGCGCGCATTCCGTGCGCTCGGGCGGGAGCTGCGGCTCCTGTTTGTCCATGCCTATCAGGCGCTCCTGTTCAACCGGTGGCTGAGCCAGCGATTCCTCGAAGGAGCGCCGCTCGATCGACCGCTGCCCGGCGACCGGATTCTCCGGGTGGGCCGGGACGGGACCGTCCGCAGCCAAGAAGGGATCCCGGTCTCCGCGGACAACGAGAGCGAGTGCGCGGCTCTCGTGCGGCATGGGGGCGCTCTGCTCGCGGGTCCGCTCGTTGGCTACGAGACCCCGAGGGCCGAAGGGTCCGCGGGGAGAATCCTGGACGACCTCCTTGCGGAGGAGGGCGTTTCGCGCGAGATGTTTCGCCTGCCCGCGACTCCGGAGCTCGCAAGCAAAGGCGCCTGGCGGCCGGCGTTCCTTCCGATGCCGCCGCTCGGCCTGTCCTCCGAGGACTCCGCCGTGCGGTTCCGGTTCGCCCTCCCGAAAGGCGCGTACGCGACGGTGTTGATGCGCGAATTCCTCAAGAATGGCGCGGAGTGAGCCCGAACCGCTCCGCTCGAAACGAGCCTACTAATACTCGGCTCCGGGTCCAATCGCTGGTGCCGCTCCGCATGGCCAGCGACTCTCCTCGGCCGTTCCTCGTTCCGCTCCGGACCCCCGGACCGTCCCCCGTCCCGGACCTTCCGGAAGGGTCGGCGCGCGTACCGACCGGCGTGCCGGATTTCGACTACCTCACCGGCGGCCTTCCCGCCGGGTCGGTCGTTTTGCTCTTCGGCGAACCGGGGTCCGGGCACCAGGAGTTCGCCCTCACGTCCGCGGTCCATCTCATGCTCCATTTCGACGACCCCCGGCTCCACCAGTTCTATCTCGGGAACGCGAAGGGTCCTTTCGTCTACCCGAGCGGGGTCGTCTACGTGAGCACGAGCCGGTCGCGCGAGCAGGTGCTCGCGGAGCTCCACGCGTCCTTCGAGGAGTCGTACTCCGAGACCCTCTCGCGGCACCTCAACTTCCACGATCTCTCGCCCGCGTATTTCCAGGACACGGTCGTCCCGTCGTCCTGGGCGTCGCTGTCGAGCCCTCTGCTCTCGGGCGCGCCGATCACCGCCGCGCCGGACGACGGAGGACCCCTGCGCGCGCTCGCGGACGCGGTCGACCAGGACGGCCGTCGTAACCTCGTGCTCGTCGATTCGCTGACCGACCTCCTCGTCCGAAAGGGGATCGACGCGGCCGACCTCGTGACCCTCTTGAAAGGTCTGCGCCGTCGGGCGAAGGAGTGGGACGGGGTCGTCTACCTCGTGCTCTCGAAGGGAGTCGCCCCGGCGGCGGTCGAGCAGGCCGTGATCGATTCGGTCGACGGCGTGCTCCATTTCAGCTGGGTCGCGAGCCCGAGCCAGTCGCACCGCCAGCGAGCGATGGTGATCGACAAGTTCATGCCGATTCTCTCTCGACTGCCCGCCGAGTATCAAGGTCGCTTCGTGATCCGCGTCAACGCCGCGAGCGGGTTGGTGACCACGCAGTATGAGCGGGTCTGAGAAGCCTCGCCCGCGGGTTCCGACCGGGATCCCCGGGCTCGACGAGATGGTCTCGGGTGGAATTCCCTCGGGTCACGTCGTGCTCGTGACCGGGCTCCCCGGTACCGGAAAGACCTGTTTCGGCCTCCAGTTTCTGATGGCCGGAGCGGCCGACGGCGAAAAGGGGGTCTTCCTGTCCCTCGAGGAGGACGTCGCGCCGCTGCTCGAGAGTGCGCGTCAATTTCACTGGCCGGTCGACGACGCGGTGAGTCACGGCACGGTCAAGATCTTGAGGATCGACCCGAAGGAGACGCGCCAGAGTCTCCACCGCATCCAGGGGGAGCTGGGTCGAGAGCTCACGAACCTCGCCGCGCGACGCATCGTGGTCGACTCGGTGTCGCTCTTGAACATGCTGAGCGACGACGAATCCGGCCGCCGCTCCACGCTCTTCGCCCTTGCCGCGGCCTGCCGGGAGTCCGGCGCCACCACCGTCCTGACGGCCGAGGCGGACCCCCTGCACCCGGAGGTGAGTCGGGACGGGCTGAGCGAGTATGTGGCGGACGGGGTCATTCTCTTGGGCTATCGGACCGGCGCCGATGGCCACCGCGTGGGTCTGTCGATGCGCGTGCTCAAGATGCGGCGGACGAGCCACGTCCGCACCGTCCAGCCCTACTCCATCGGTGCGAACGGGATCGTGGTCGACGCGAAGGCGGTCGACTTCGGCGGCCCGTAGACCCGCGTGCCCCTTAGTAGGCGCGCGGATTCCGACCGGAGTCCGGATCCATGCTGCCCACCGAGCCTACCGGGGGAACCTCCGAACGGACCCCGTTACCCGGAGTGCCTGCTCCGGCCCGGCCCGAGGGGCGGTGGGTCGTGTACGTCGACCTCGACGCCTACTACGTCTCCTGCGAGCTGCGCGACCGCCCCGACCTGAAGGGCCGTCCGGTCATCGTGGGCCCGTCTCCCAAAGAGGGGCCGACGCGCGGAGTCGTGCTTTCCGCGAGCTACGAGGCCCGTCCCTCCGGTGTCCGGAGCGCGATGCCGGTCGGAGTCGCGGCCCAACTCTGCCCGGACGCCACGTGGATTCCTCCGGATTTCCCGAAGTATGAACGCGTCGCGGGCGAAGTCCGAACGCTGCTGAGACGTCACTCGCGGTCCGTCGTGCCCTTCAGCATCGACGAGGCGGCGGTCGTGCTCGACGGGGTGGATGCGAACGAAGCGCAGCGGGTGGCCGAGGGAATCCAGCGCGAGCTCCTCCAAGAACTTCGCCTCCCGGCGTCGATCGGGATCGCCGAGTCCCGGATCATCGCGAAGATCGCGACCGACCGCGCGAAGCCCGCGGGGATTCGACTCGTGACCCCGGCGAACGCAGCCGCCTTCCTCAGCCCGCTCCCCGTCCGCGCAATCCCGGGTGTGGGGCCGAAGACGGAGGAGGTCCTGCGAAGGCACGAGATTCGGACGATCGGTGAACTGGCCTCGCGCAAACCGTCGGAGTTCTCCCGAGACCTGGGTTCGTTCGGGGCCGAGCTCATTGCGCTCGCTCGCGGAGAGCCCCGGGAGGAACCGGAGGGACCGGACGA
>JASHUP010000221.1 GCA_030039915.1 Thermoplasmata archaeon
CGATCGAGGTGATCTTGGTGGTGAGCGACTCCGCCCGCGCGTCCGTCGCGCCCGTCGGTCCGGGTCGGATCTCGATCTCTTCTCCCAGCGCGAGATGGCCCTGAAGAAGCGAACCGCCGAGCACGCCCCCGCGCAGCTTCGTGGGACGGGTACCGGGTCGATTGATGTCGAACGAACGAGCCACGTACATCAAGGGCGGCTTCTTCGGGTCCCGAGGCGGGGTCGGGATCGTCGCTTCGATCGCGCCGATGAGCGCGTCGATGTTGACGCGGTGGTTGGCGCTCACCGGGATCACGGGGGCTCCCGCGATGGGGGTGCCTTTCAGGAACTCTGTGACCTCCCGATAATTCTCCTCGGCCGCTTCCGCCGACAGGAGGTCGATCTTGTTCTGGACCACGACCACCTTGCGAACCCCGATGATGTCGAGCGCGTAGAGGTGTTCGCGCGTTTGAGGCTGAGGACAGTGCTCGTTGGCGGCGACCAGGAGGAGCGCCCCGTCCATGATCGCGGCTCCGGAGAGCATCGTCGCCATCAACGTCTCGTGCCCGGGAGCGTCGACGAACGAAACGGCCCGGAGGAACTTCGCCTCCCCGCCGCACGAAGGACACACCGGTTCGGTCGAGTATCCCGAGGGTTCGGGGCAGTTCGGGCACTTGTAGAAGGCGGCGTCGGCGTACCCGAGCTTGATCGAGATCCCGCGCTTCAGCTCCTCCGAATGGCGGTCCGTCCATTCCCCGGTCAGTGCCTGGGTGAGCGTGGTCTTGCCGTGGTCGACATGGCCGACCAGGCCGATGTTCACTTCCGGCTGGCGCGGGACCTTCATGCCGCGGCGAACAGCTCCGCGAGGGGCTTCGTACCCTTCTGCTCCACCACCAGGTTGATCTGGACGGTGTCCTCGCTGATCGTGTTGCCGCGGAACGTTCGGCGCTTGCGCATCCCGTCGCGGGGAGCGTGGAACCCGAAACCTTCGCCGACGTAGAGCCTCGTCTGACGCGCGCCGGGGAAGTCCGGCCGCAGCGGGAAACCGCTCTTGTCGGTCCCGCCCGAGATGCGGAAGGTGTAACCGGTCGCGCCGATCAGCTCGCCGCCGACCGCCTCGCCGATCCGCTTTCCGAGGAAGCCGGCGGCCTGCGGGTCACCGACCGTCCGCGCGAGGGACTTATCGCGCTCGGAGATGACGAGCTTGTATTCGACCATCGGAACCTCAAGGGGCGAGGTCGCGCCAGTTGAGGGCCGTTTAAATAGCTTCCGGCGGCGGGCGGCCTCCGAGAGGCGATATCGAGTTCGTCGTGAGACCAGAATCCGGCGAACGGCGGGGGGTTCGAGCCCCCGAGCGTGACCGTTTCCGGCCGGGAAACGTTCTTATCACCACGACTCACCGTCATCGACCGGTTGGGCGGCGTTCCGGGATGACTGACCTCGCGACCTATGCGCTCGGCGCCGACGTCGTCCTGCTCCTGGGGGGGTTTGCCTACGCCGCTTGGTCCGACTATCGAGAGCGCGAGGTCGCGGACGGCCTGTGGCAGTTCCTCGGTCTGGCGGGGTTCTTGGTCGGGTTCGCTCCGGTCCTGTCGGGAGGGCCCGTCCCGACCGTTCTCTGGGCCGTGATCGGACTCTTCGTGATCCAGCACCTGTTTCCCTGGGACGCCGCGCTCGGTTCGAACGGCGAACGGTACGCCGACGTGGTCGAGATCGTCGTCTACGCCGCCGTGATCGTCACGGTGACGCTCAGCGCGGTACGCGTCGGGGTCGGGCCGACCGGCGTCCCCGTGTCGGTGCTCGCGGTGTTGGTCACGGTACTGTTCGCGCGCGGACTCTTCGAGGCCGGGATCCTCTACGGTGGGGCCGACGCGAAAGCGCTCATGATCGCGGGCCTGCTCGTACCGTTCTTCCCCAACCCACTGATCCCCCAGCCG
This sequence comes from Thermoplasmata archaeon, assembly GCA_030039915.1. Next base: position 1,917 of record JASHUP010000221.1, read on the forward strand.
CCTTCCATCGCACCGATCACGACGATCCTCCCGTTCGCGTTCAACGTGCTGATGAACTCCGCGGTGTTCTCGCTCGTGGTCCCCATTTCGATCGCGGTTCGCAATCTCCGGGCGAAGGAGTTCCGAGGAGTGTCCGGGTTCCTTGGCTACTCCCTTCCGGTGTCGGAACTGCCGAGGTCTTGGGTATGGGTGCGCGACCCGATGACTCGGGAGGGCCGTCAAGAGGAGGAGTCGATCGAAACGTCGGAGGACGACCGGCGCCGTCGGACCGAGATCGCGCGCGAGCTCGAGTCCCGCGGGATTCGTCGCATCTGGGTGACGCCCCAGGTCCCGTTCGTTGTCCTCATGGCGTTCGGGACGGCCGCCGCCCTGCTCGCGGGGAACATCGCGTTTGACGTCTTGTTCCGCCTCTGACGACCCCGGGCCAAAGCTTTTCTCATCGGTGCCCGTCGCAGATTCTCTGTCGATGGCGAAGCCGCGCGTCGCGAAGAAGTCCCCGATCCGGGTCCTCATCGCAAAGCCCGGACTCGATGGCCATGACCGAGGCGCGAAGGTCGTCGCCCGGGCGATGCGAGACGCCGGGATGGAGGTCATCTACGCGGGGTTGCGCCAAACCCCTGAGGAGATCGTCCGCGCGGCGCTCGAGGAGGACGTCGACCTCATCGGCCTTTCGATCCTCTCCGGGGCCCACATGGCGCTCTTTCCCCGGGTGCTCGCCCTTTTGAAGCAGCAGGGGGCGGGAGGCATCCCCGTGTTCGCGGGAGGGATCATCCCGGACGAAGATGCCCGTCGGCTCAAGAAGGCCGGCATCCGGGCGATCTTCGGACCGGGCACCTCTCTCGAGGAGATCGTCACCACCGCCCGATCGCTGGCGCGCCGCACGGCATGACGGACGGAGCGCGCCTGCCCGCGGCGGCCCGGGCGATCGTCCGGGGAGACCGCATCGCCCTCGCTCGCACGATCACCGCGGTCGAGAACGGGGACCCTGCGGCCGACCCGGTGGTTCGGAGCCTCTACGCTCGCTCCGGACGCGCCCCGGTGGTGGGCCTGGCGGGCCCGCTCGGCGTGGGCAAATCCAGCCTCGTGAGCGCCCTCGTCGGGCGACTCCGTGCGCTCGGCAAGAGCGTCGGCGTGATCGGCGTCGACCCATCGAGCCCGTTCACCGGAGGGTCGGTCCTCGGCGACCGGATCCGTCTGGAGCGACGGCCGAACGACGATGGGGTCTTCTTCCGGTCGATGGCCAGCCGAGGGGCGGCGGGCGGCGTCGCGGCCGCTACGCGCGAGGTGTCCCGGCTGATCGACGCCGCCGGTTTCGACGTCGTGCTGGTCGAGACGGTCGGCAGCGGTCAGGTGGACGTGGCGATTCGGGATATAGCGAGCACCAGCATTGTCGTGGTCGTGCCGCACCTAGGGGACGAGGTCCAGACGCTGAAAGCGGGCCTCTTCGAGATCGCGGACATCTTCTGCGTCAACAAGGTCGACCTCCCCGGCGCCGACGTCGCGAAGCGCGATCTCGCCGAACTCGTCGCCCTCGGAGGCGGGCCGCGGGGCTGGGCTCCCCCGATCGTCGGAACATCGACCGTCGTGACGACGGGAATCGACGAACTCTGGGACGCGGTGGTCGCCCACGAAGCGTTTCTCGACACTTCGGGGGAGCGGAATCGCGGCGAACGCGCTCGCTTGTCGTCCGAGATCGTGGGCCTCGCGAGCGATCGGATCGGACGCGAGCTCACCCGTCGACTCGAAGCCGACCCGTCCCTGCGTCGCCTCCTGGATGACGTGGTCGAGCGGCGGATCGACCCGCGGACCGCCGCCGACCGCCTCGTCCACGGGAGCCGACGCGCGCGATGAGCGGGGACGAACTCCAGCTCGCCCTCGCCATCGGTCTCCTGGCGTTCGCGGTCGCTCTCGCGTACTTCGTCTTCGCCTCGTTTGTTTTCGGGGCCGGCTACCAGCCCACCCCCCGGCGTTCCGTGGAGGTGATGCTCCGGTTCGGCGAAGTGGGGCCCCGGGACACGGTGTACGACCTCGGCGCCGGGACCGGGGCCATTGTCTTCCGAGCCGCGCGTGTCTATCGGGCCCGCGTGGTCGGCGTCGAGGTCGAGCCGCTCCGATACCTCATCCTCCTGATCCGCCGAGCATCGGGACCGTTCGGGGACCGCATCTCCTTGCGGTGGGGGAACCTCTTCCTATTGGATTTTCACGAAGCGACAGTGATCACGGCGTTCCTGTGGCCGGGGGCGATGGCCCGGCTTCGTCCGAAGTTCGAGGCCGAGCTACCGAACGGAGCTCGGGTTGTGAGTCACTGCCACCGGATCGTGGGGTGGACTCCCGAGCGACACGACCCCGACGCGGACGTCTATCTCTACCGGTGGCCGGCCGCGCGCTCCTCCCCGGCTAGTGATGAAACGTGAGCCATACCGCGGCGGCCGCCACGAACACCACCGTCAAGATGATTCCGGAGGCGAGCCAACCGGTATAGTCCGCCCCTTCGCTTGCGGACGACGCCGGAGGGGCCATAGGACTGGGCTAGCTCCCGCGGTCAGCGCCCGTCCGCATCCTACGGAATCCCCGCCCCGAGCTGCCCGTTGATCCCGAAGTACGCGATCAGCACCGCGACGACAATCGCGCTGCCAAAGGTGAGGATGAGAAAGAGGCGGGAAGGAGGGGCGGGAGCGGGTTCCATCGCCCGAGCGAGGGCCGGAGGTATTCAAATGGCCGAGGTTCGTTCCGGAGGGGGCGACCCTACGGCTCAGCGTGGGACGCGCTCGCTTTCGCGGAGGCGTGGGAACTCTTTCCGCCCTTGGCCTTGGCCGCGGGTTCGGAGGGGGTCGCGGCCGGGGCGGGCTCGGCCGCGGCCGGCGCTGCCGGTTTCGTCTCTTCGGGGCTCTCCTTCTTCTCCGGCACCGGGGTCACGTACTCTTCCACGACCCGGATCGTCTGCGGGTGCAGGTGAGTCCGAATCCGGTCGATGACCCGGGGCTTCGCGGCCATCCAGGCGATGTCGAACTTCGTCCGGTCGGGCACCTTCAGGGTGACGGTCTTCTCGTGGACCTCGACATGGAATTCCGCCGAACGGCCATACTGGAGCTCGAGGATCGCGCGGGACTGGTCGGCGGGCTCCGAGATCCGCTCCACGACCTTGAACTTCCCGCGTACCTTGCGCCCGGCGAACGGTGGGTTGAAATCGACCCGGACCCGAGCGGCGGTGAGGGAAACGACCCGGCCCCGGCGGCCCTCGATGGTCAGGGTCGTCCCGATGTCGAGATGGGCGTCCTCGCGCCGCATCTCGGGGAGCCGCTCGATCTCGTGCATTGAAAAGAGCTCGATGAGATTGGGGTCGCGTTCCCCGAACGCGTCCGCGGGGGTGAACTCCCGCTCGACCTCGTCGCCGACCGTCAGTCCCACGAGAGAGTTCTCGATGCCCGCCGGAAAGTAGTCCCCGCCGATCTCGTGCGGTCGGGGGCCCCACGTCCGGCCCTCCGTGCGTGCGTTCTCCTTCTGGGCGAGCTCTTCGCTCGTAGTGTCGAGCAATTCCGTCTTGCCGCCGAGCTCGGTCCAGAGGTCGTACTCGATTCGAACGAGGTCGCCTTTTTCGGTGACCCGGGCAGGCGAACCGTGGTGGGCCTCGGGGGACATCGCCCCGCCGAACCGGGGGCTGGGATAAGGTTTTCTCGGCGACCGGCGGCGTCGAAAAGCCTCTCGAGGAAACCCCTAGCCGGTGCTCGGGGTTTTCGGGGAGTTGCCGGAGGCCCCTCCGCGCTCGGGTCGTCCCGAGACGTAATGCCATCGGAGGGACGCGTGCATGAGAGCGATTGGCTTCATCGCGGACTCGACGTAGCGCAGCGGATGGGCCACCGGCCGGCGCCGCTCGGCGAGGCGTCCCCTCAACTCGCCGTTCTTCATCAGCGACATCGCCATCGCCACCAGGTATCGGTAGCGCTTCCGGAGCCAGCGCGGGAAGCTCGATTCCTCGCTCTTATCGTGGAACACCCACGCGTCCGGCACGAACACTCCGACGAGACCGGCGCGGGCGGCTCGGGTCTCGAGGTCGTGGTCTTCCGCGAACGAGATTCGTGTATCGAAGCCGAGCCGACGAAGGAGTGCGGTCTTCCACGCCGTGTTCTGGAGAGGAAGATACGTCACCCGGCGCGGCACGAGGTCGGCGTAGATCGACTCTTCGAGCAGGACCGAGTATCGCTCGAGGGAACCTTGCGGGGCCCGAAGCGGACGGGTCGGTCCGCCCGAGAAATCCGCCGCCCCCGATTCGATGGGCGCGGTCAACCGCTCGAGCCATTCGGGCGGCGCGCGCTCGTCGGCGTCGAGGAAGGCCGTGATCGAATCGGCGAGCTCGTCGAGACTGCCCGACCGGGCCTCGACGATGCCCCCCGGAAATCGGCGGGACGTCAGCGAAAGTCGAGGAAACGTGCGCGCGGCGAGGGCCAGCAGCTCGGAGGGGGTCGCGGGCGACGCGGCGATGAAGACGTGGTCGGGTCGACGGGTCTGCCGGTCGAGCGACGCGAGCGCGTCCAGCAGCCGCCGGTCGTCTCGGACGGCAATCTCTACGCCTATCGTTCCCATGATCTCGCGACGATGCTCCGGTGCGCGACCGCTCCGCCGAACGGTCACGGTTCGCGAAGTGCTTAATCCCACGGGGTCCTCGGGAAGGCGTGCGGGTTCTCCTCATCGGAGGGGGCGTGCAGCCGATACCTCCGACGGGGTACGGTGCCGTCGAACGGATCCTGGCCGACCTGCGCACGGCCCTGATCGCGGCCGGTCACGAGGCGGTCGTGATCAATCGGGTACGACACCGACAAATGCGGGACGAGTACCCGTTCGCCTGGGAACTCCCCGGGCTCCTGCGAAAGGAACGGTTCGATGTCCTGCACGCCCATACCCCGGTCGTGGCCAACCGACTCGCGTTCAGCGGATTTCCGTTCGTCTACACCTCGCACTCCCGACACTGGTTCTATCGCGCCCAGTGGTCGCATCGGTGGGGATACTGGCTCGAGCGGCGGGCGGTACGTCGGGCGACGGCCGCGGTGGCCCTCACTCCCACACTCGCTCGAGCGATGGCAGGTGCCGTCCGCCCGCGGCTGCCGCCCACGTCGGTGATCCCGTTCGGCGTCGACTCGGAGAAGTTTCACCCGGAGTGGACGCGCCGCGTCGGGCGGGAAGCGCTCGGCGTCGGGGTCGTGCAGCCGTTCAAACGGTGGGAGATGGCCGCCCGGGCGCTGAAGGGTCTCGGGGTCCGCCTTCGCATCGCCGGGCCGATGCCGTCTCCCGAGTATGCCGCGGCCGTGCGTGCCTCGGGAGACCGCGTGGAACTGCTCGGGGAAGTGGACGAAGAGGAGTTAGTCCGCCTCTATGCCGAGAGCGATTTTCTCGTGCACCCGAGCGCGGTCGAGGTACTGTCCGCGACGGTACTCGAGGCTCTCGCCGCCGGACTGCCCATCGTTGGCGGACCCCCGGTGGACGGCGTGGTGGAGGAA
>JASHUP010000222.1 GCA_030039915.1 Thermoplasmata archaeon
GACCACTCTGGACGTCACCGGGGTGCCGCGGGACGCGCTCCACGAGGGGGATTGGGCCACGCTCATCGGCCCATCGCAGTCGATCGATTCGGTGGCGGAGCAGGCCGGGACGATCGGCTACGAGATCCTCACGCAGCTCAGCCGTCGGGCGACGCGGGAGTACATTCGCTCGGATCCTCGCGCGTCGAAGCCCGCTAGAAACGGTAGCGGTTGATGAACGCCCAGTCCTCGATGGAGATGTCCTTGAGGACGCTCGCGACCGTCCGCTTTTGAGAGAGGAAGAACGGAAGGATGCTGATCGTGAGCGCCCCGCGCGCCCGAGAGCGCGTGCCGCCCGGCACCTCTTCGAAGCGAATGTCGAGGTACGTCCCCGGGGCCCACGGGCCCTCGCTTTCGTGGACCTCCCATCGATAGTGGTCGGGCGGCTCGAGCGTGAGCTGCCAGCGGGACTTGAGCATCTTTCCGCGGGCATCGATGACCCGGCCGACGACGGTGACGTTCCCGGAGTGGCTGACGGTCTTCTGGGATTGAATCAGCGGGTGGATCGTCGTGATCTTCTGGTCGTCCAAATGATCGCCGAGGAGCTTCCAGAGAACCGAACGCGGCGCGGCGATCAGGTCCTCGTCGGCGAATTCGACCATCGTCCCACTCCCGAAGCGCCGTCAGGATAAGAGCGCCCCCTCGGAGCGCCGGGTTATTACGCGAAGGGGGTCGTGACCTCGGAAGAGCGGATGAGCGAAGCGTGGGCGGAGGGCGACACGGCGTCCCTGAAGCGCCGGGGCCAGCCGGCGTTCCTGGTCCGTGTGGCCCAGGGCCCTCAGAAGCTGGGGGAGCAGGGGGTCATCGACCTCTCGGAGCTGATCGGGAAACCCCCCGGCGGCGCCGTGACCTGGCTCGGGGTGTCCTACCGCGCCGTTCGGCCTTCGCTCACCGACCTGCTCGGCGCGGTCCGTCGGGGAGCTCAGATCATCACCCCCAAGGACGCGGTCCAACTCCTCTTCCTCGCCGGGGTCGGTCCCGGAGCGACGGTCGCCGAGGCAGGCGCGGGAAGCGGGGCGCTCACCGTGGCCCTCGCGTACGCTGTCGGTCTGAGCGGTCGGGTACTCTCCTACGACCGTCGCGAGGATTTTCTGGAAGCAGCCCGCGCGAACGTGCGTCGTGCCGGACTCGCGGACCGGGTCGACTTCCGTCACCGGGATGTCGTCGCGGACGGCTTCGACGTGACGGACCTCGCGAGCGTCGTGCTCGACCTGCCCGAGCCGTGGGGAGCGCTCGCTTCGGCGCGCGCGGCCCTCGCGCCGGGCGGGTACGTGGCGACCTATTCGCCGACCTATAATCAGCTCGAACGGACGGTCCGCGGGCTCCGGGAAGCGGGGTTCGACGACGTCCGTGCGCTCGAGCTCCTCGAGCGGGGCCTCCACGTCGGGGAAGGCGGGACCCGGCCGGAGTTCGAGATGCTGGGGCACACGGGATTCCTCGCGACCGGGCGTCGGGTCGACTGACGATGGTCGTCGCGTCCCTCACGATCGGGGCCGTCGTCGGGGTCCTCTTTTCGGGCGCGTTCCTGTACCTCGAGGTCGGGCGGTACGCCGAGCCCCAGGTGCCGGTCACGCTCTTCGACGAGCGGAAGGAGCTGTTCGGGTACACCGCGGGTCTCTTCGTCGGCATCCCGCTCGCCGTCGCGTTCGTCCTCTTCCAGCTCTCGATGGGCAACGGGGCGATTCCGAGTGCTCTCCTTTTCCTCGGCCTCCTCGTCGGGGGCGACGAGATCGCCCAGTGGGCGCTCCTGCGGACGCACTACTGGGGGTCGGAGCCCGCTCGTCCGTTCTACGCGCTCGGGTACCGGGCGGCGATCGGTGGGATCATCTCGCTCGCGATCGTCGCACAGTACCTCGCGAACCCGACGATCACGATCGACGGCACCATCCTCGTGCTGCTCGAGTCGGCGGCCGTGGTCGCGCTCCAGGTCGCGGGGTCGTTCCTCTCCCTGCCGCCGATGAGCACGGGCGAGCGGATCGGGGGGAGCCCGCTCGCCGGAGCGCTCTTCAGCGCCGTCGGATTCTTCCTGCTCGGGGTCGGCTACTTGGGCGGAGAGGCGACGGGGTACGTGGGGGCGGTCGTCGCGCTCCTCGGGGCCGGTCTCGTCTACCGTCGCCTGAGGCACAACCTTGCGAGCGTACCCGCTCCGTCGGCCGGACCGAAACCCCCGGAGCCCGAGACGCCTCTCTCCTACGGCCGCACGGACCGAGGGAAGTCGCTCCCGGAGGGGAAGTCCCCGCCGGAGACGGAATGAGCGTGGGCGGGCCCACGACCCATCCTCGGCGGCCCGGATAGGCTGATAAGCAAAGCCGCCTCCCGCCGCCCGAATGGCGGTCCCAGAGAAGGTCCCGCTAGGGCGGAGGCTGCGTCACGGCCTGCGGACCTATCGCGCGACGATCTCGATCTTCATCCTGCTGGTCGGCTCGCTGCTCACCGTGCTGGGAGCGGGATTCTTCACCCCGCTCTCCGCGATCGGCCCGTTCCCGTCGATCAACGCCGCCACGAACACCCCGGCGGCGAATTACAACCTGGTCTTCGTGATCGTCGGCCCGATCGTCGTGATCGTGGGCGCCTACATGGTCGGCTCCTACTTCAACGCCCGACACAAGTTCGAGCATCTGATGCTCACGAAGAGCAAGGCGGAGTTCCTTCGGAACATCCCCGAGCTCGAGGACCTCCTCTGGGACCTCACGCCCCGGGACGAGGAGCGCTACGAGGCGAAGCGCGCCGAGCTCAAGGTCCGTCGATAGACGCCCGCACTCGCGCCGAGGACCGGGCTAAATACCGTCGACCGGTCGACATCGCGTGGCGACCACCGGCGTCAGCAGCGAGGTCCGCGGCTTCCGCTTCCGCAGACTCGAGAAGCCGGAAGAGTTCCGCCAGGTCGTGGAGGTCCACCGGACGGCCTGGGGGGACGACGAGATCCCCGTCACGCTCCAGCGGGCGCTCCAGGACAACGGCGGCCTCGTGCTGGGGGCGTTCGCCGACATCTATCTCGCGGGCTTTGCGGTCTCGCTCATCGGCTGGGACGGCACGACCCTCTACCACTACTCGCACGCGACGGCCGTCCGCCCCGAGTACCAGAACCACCACCTCGGCTTCCGGCTGAAGGCGTTCCAGCGCGACGAGGTTCTCAAGCTCGGTCTTTCCGAGATTCGCTGGACGTTCGATCCCTTGCGCAGCCGCAACGCCTGGCTCAACGTCCGCCGATTAGGGGGGGTGCCGGACCGGTACTACGTCCACTACTACGGGCAAATGTCGGACCCGCTCAACCAGGGCATGGAGAGCGACCGGCTCCGGCTGCGCTGGGAGCTGTCGAGCCCGCACGTGGAGGAACGGGTCGGAGGAAAGGTGCCGACCGCGGAGGACGACCGTGCCCGCTGGGAGCGATCGACCGCGATCGTGGAGACCGAGGTCGGGGAGAAGGGTCTCCGGGTCCCGTCCGTGGTCGCGGAGCCGACCGGCGCCCTCGCCCACCTCGAGATCCCGTTCGACCTCGCCGCCATGCAGGAACACGAGCCGGGAACGCTGCGCCAGTGGCGCCACGCCGTTCGGGACGGGTTCCGCGCCGCGTTCGACCTCGGCTATCGGGTCGATGACTTCACGGTCGTGACCGCGGAGCACGAGCGGCGCAGCTTCTACTTCCTCTCGCCGGCCCCGAAGGCGGCCGACGCACCCGCGGCGTCGCCGGCCCCAAGTGTATAAGCCCGCACCCCGCGTGTTCCCCGCGGAGGTCGACCGTCGACCGTGACGAACCGTCCGTCCCCTCCCCGGACCTCCTGGGCGCTCTTGGTCGTACTCGTCGCGGCCCTCTCGACCGGCGCCGCGGCGAGCATCCTCGTGAGCGCGTCCACCGCTCCCCCAGCGGCGTCGGGGCCGGCCTCCCTCGTCATCCTCCCTCAGTCGGTGGTGGCGGCCGTGGCGGTCGGGGTGCTCCTCTTCGTGGTCGGGCTGGTGGTCTATCAACGGGTCACCTCGACCCACACCCTCTCGATGAACCGCGTCGCCGTCCTCGGCCTGGTGGCGATCCTGCTCGGGATCCTGTTCATCATCGTCGCGCGTCTCGCCGGGTTCGGCGGACCGCTTCCCACGCTCTCTCCGGGAGGATCCGGCGGCAGCGGCAACTCCTCCGGCAGCACCGGGAACGGGGGAGGCGGGAACGTCACCGGCCCGGGAGGTCACCTCGTCCTCTTCCCGAACCTGCCGGCATGGCTTCCGTTCGCCGTCCTGGCAGCGCTCGCGCTGATCGTCGTCCTCGTCGTCGTGCCCGAGGTCCGAAGGTATCTTTCGGAGCGCGGCCCGCGTACGGGCCCGAAGCAGGGTTCGGCGCCGTCGGCGACGGCGGGGGTGCGAGAGGCGTTGACCCGAGCCTCCGCGGAGCTCGACCTCGGGGGCGACGCCCGCCTCGTCATCCTCGCCCTCTACACGGACCTTCTCCACCGCGTGGAATCGATCGTCGGGGACGTGGCGTCGAGC
>JASHUP010000223.1 GCA_030039915.1 Thermoplasmata archaeon
GGGGTTCGGACGCTCTTGCTGCCTCGCCACGGCCCCGGCCACACCATCCCGCCCCACCGGGTGAACTATCGGGCTAACGTCGACGCGCTGCGCTCGCTCGGCGCCGACGCGATCGTCACCGTGAGCTCGGTCGGCTCGCTGAAGGAAGAGCTTCCCCCGGGGACGTTCGTTCTTCCCAGCCAGTTCGTCGACTTCACGAAGCAGCGGCCGACGACGTTCTACGATGGGGGACGGGTCTTCCACGTCTCCCTCGCGGACCCGTTCTGCCCGGACCTCACGCGCGCCGCCGCGGCGGTCGGTCGAGATCTCGGGAGTCCCTTCGCGGAGGGTCGGACGTACGTCTGCGTCGAGGGGCCGCGGTTCAGCACGCGCGCGGAGTCCCGGTTCTTCCGCTCGTTCGCCGACGTCATTGGGATGACGCTCGTCCCCGAGGTGACGCTCGCCCGCGAACGGGCGCTCTGCTACGCGTGCCTCGCGATGGTGACCGATTTCGACGTCTGGGCGGAGCGACCGGTCGAGGTGAAGGAGATCCTCGAAACGATGCACCGCAACGCCGACCGGATGCACCGGGTGCTCGCCGCGCTCCTTCCCCGGCTCGCGGTCGCGCCGACGTGCTCGTGCGCGCACGCGCTCGACGACGCCGCGGTCTAGCTCGGGGCGCTTACGCCGCGGGACCGCGCCGCACCGTGATCGGGATCCGGTGCGCGGCGAATTCGAGCTCCGCGATCTCGACCGGATCGACCTGCGTCGGCGGCACGTCGATCAGGATCGGCGCGCCGAGCGAGATCTGAAGGGCCCGGGCCCCGAGGATGCGCGCCCGCTCGAAGCGGGTGAACTCCTCCTGGCCGAGGGGATGGAGCGTCGGACGGTCGGTCACGCGGTCGCTTCCCCCGGCCACCGAGAGCGCGGCGGCCATAAGGGCTCGGCCACCCAGGGCTCCGTATTTACCATTTGCCCCGGTGCGGGCGTTGACCGCGCCCGGTGGCGGTCTCCGTCTCCCGGTCGAGCGCGTTCGCGGTGCCGCTTCGAGGGGGAGGAAAGCCGTAAGCTCCTCCGGCTGTGGGGAACGCGTGGCGCGGAACTCTCGAGCACCGGATTGGTCGGCCCTGCTCCGGGGGTGGGACGCTCAGCAGGAGGCGTTCAACCCGGATCGCGAACGACGCTTTCGCCTGATGCTCGACGTCGTCGCGGCCTCGATGCCGAAACGGTTCACCGCGATCGACCTCGGATGCGGGCCGGGCTCGCTCAGCGTGCGCCTGCTTCGTCGCTTCCCGTCCGCCCGGGTGATCGCGGTCGACTACGACCCCGTCTCGCTGCGGATCGGCCGGGAAGCCCTCGGGGATTTTCATGGTCGGCTCACGTGGGTCGACGCCAAGCTCGGGACGCCGGGATGGACTGCGCGACTCCCGCGGCGAAAGGTCGACGTCGCCCTCAGCACGACCGCGCTGCACTGGCTCCGGAAGCGAGACCTGCGCCAGCTCTACCGGGACCTCGGTCGCCTCGTCCGCCGCGGCGGGATCTTTCTGGACGGCGACCACATCCCGTGGGGGCCGCGGGCGCAGGAGCTCAATCGGGTCTCGGAGAAGGTCCGGCAGGTTCGCTTCGGAAAGATCCCCCTCGACCAGGAGTGGGAAGCGTGGAGACGGTGGTGGACGAGGGCCGAGCGGATCCCCGAGCTCCGCGCCCAGTTCGAGGAACGCGCGCGTCGGGCGGCCGAGCATCCGAAGTGGCCGGAAGTGTCGGTCGAGATGCACGAGCAGGCGCTCCGGCGGGCCGGCTTCCGCGACGTGGGCGTGGTCTGGCAGGACCTCTCGAACCGGGTGCTCTTCGCCCGTCGCTAAACCGCCGGGACGCGATCATCCCCAGCGGTACCTTCGACCACCTTCGCGCGCCGCCCCTCGCTCGCCGTTGACCCGGTTCGATCGCTCGAACGCGCGTCGGCGGGTTTCGCGGCCCCGAGAGCGACCGGGAAACTAGGCGTAGCCGAACTGACGTCGAGCGAAGTCGGTCATCCGGTCCGGCCCCCACGGAGGCTCCCACACGACCTCGACCTGCACGGTCTCTACGCCCGATGCGGTCCGCGCGGTCGTCGCTACCTCCTGGGTGAGGGACTCGACGGCCGGGCATCCCGGGCTCGTCATCGTCATCCGGATCGTGAGCCCGCCCGAGGCATCCCAGTCCAGCCCGTAGATGAGACCGAGGTCGATGATGTTCATCGGGATCTCGGGATCGTAGATGTTCCGCAGCGCCTCGAGGATCTTCGCCTCGAGCTCGGGTCGGGCCGGGCCCTTCCCGGCCTCGGACGAGGTGGCGCGCGAGGCCGGTGAGGGCGCCGATGCGGGAGGGGACGGAGGAGCGACGGACGACGGCAGAAACGGTCCGACGACCTCGAAGCCGCCGCGGTCAGGGTGGTAGCGGACCTCAGCGTCGAGCAGGAACTTGAGGGAGCTCTCGTCGAGGAGGAGGGGGACGCCGTCGACCTCCACATGGACGTCGCGAACGGACGGTTGGTCGACCATCATCTGGGCGTGGGGACGCATCCCGCGCTCGACCCAGAGGCGCACCCCCGAACCGTGGGGGCGACCGACGAGCGCGGCCGCGAGGGCCTTCTTCGCCTCGGCGGTGACCTTGAGCCGGACCGGCGGCAGGGCCGGGGTCGAGGAACGGGCCGTGGGGTCGGGGCTCATGGTACCCTTGGGTGAGCCCCGGGTGGACGCGCGGCCGTTTACCCCTATCGGGTCGGTCCGGTGGGCCTATCCGCCCGTGACGTCGCTCAGGAACTCGCGGACGGTCCCGAGGAACTCCCGAGGTTGCTCCAGGATCGCCATGTGGCTACTGCGCGCGAGCACGCGAAGGTGCGCGGGCTCGATCCGCTCGGCCATCTCGACCGACGGCTCGAGGAAGAAGTCGTACCGGCCGACGACGACGACGGTCGGGGCCTCGATCTTCGAGTAGTACTTGCGGCCGTCCCAGCGGGCGATCGTGCCGTCCAGCGCGAACTCATCGCCGGTCCGGGTCGCCATCGCGCGATAGACCTTCGTGCTCTGCTTGGTCGCCTTGAGGTCCTTCGGTACTCCCTTGAGGAACCGGGTCTGGAACGGTTGTGCGATCGCCTCGGCGAGCGCGCGGTACTCGGGCGAGTCGAACGCCTTCGCCTTCGTGAGCTCGCGGAGCCGGGCGCGCTGGCGGGGTGTGGCGCGGCCCAGCATCAGGCGGATCGACCCTCTCCAGTCCTCCGCTCCGCCCGCGGTCGCGCAGAGGAGCAGGGAGGCGAGATGGCGTTCGTAGCGGTGCGCGTACTCGAGCGCGACGAACCCGCCCGCCGAGTAGCCGAGCAGGTGGAGCTCGGTGATCTTGAGGGCGCGTCGGATCGCCTCGACGTCCTCGGCCTGGTTCGCGATCGTGTAGTCGCTCGCGCGCTTCGGGGCCCAGCTATGCCCCACCCCCCGCGGGTTGAACAGGATCACGCGCAGGTTCGAGTTTGCGAGCTTGAGGAACCCTCGCAGGTAGTGGTAGGTTGCGCCCGGCCCGCCCGGATGGACGAGGAGGGTAGCGGGACCCTTCCCCTGGGAGACGTACTCGAACGACCGGCGTCCCGGAACGGACACGCGCCGCACGCGAGCCATAAGGAGACGTAGGACGTCCTTCCCAAAAGCGTCGCGTTACCGCCCTCCGTGCCCTCCGCCGACGCGCCGGCGGCGCCTCCGAGCGGAACTCTTGCCGATTCTCTCGCGCCGCACGGGTCGAGAGGCCGACCCTTAATCCTCGAGATGCGGTCGGGGTCCGGGTCCCGAAGCCACGCCCATGGCGAAACGAACGTACCGCGCATTCGCCTCACTGAGCGAGATCGAAGGCCGGGCGGCTCGGAAGGTCCCGGCCGACGTCTGGTCGTATATCGAGGGGGCGGCAGGGGAGGGCGTGACCCATCGCGCGAACCACGACGCGTTCGACCGATGGGTCCTGCGGCCTCGCATCTTCGCGGGGGTCCGTACGGTCGACCTTCGGACCCGACTCCTCGAGGACGATGCGCGCGCGCCCGTGTTCCTCGCACCGACCGCGTACCACGGGCTCATCCACCCGGACGCGGAGGTGGGCACCGCTCGAGCGGCGGCGAAGGCGGGCCTCGTCGCGATGTTCAGCACGCTCTCGTCCCGCTCCGTGGAAGAGGTCGGGGCGACTCGGCCGGCCGGACCGCGCTGGTTCCAGCTCTACCTGCAACCGACGTGGGCCGGCACGGAGCGCCTGGTCCGACGGGCCGAGAAGGCCGGTTTCACCGCCCTCGTACTGACCGCCGACGTGCCGGTGCTCGGGGTCCGGGACGGTCAACTCAAGACCGGCTTCGCGATCGACGGGTCGATCCCAGTCGGCAGCGGGCCCGGCGTGCTTCCTCCGTCGCGCGGGCCCGAGCGCGAGGGTGCGTCGTACGTCGTCCGGGACGCGCGCGACGAGCGCTGGGAGGTCGTGGGTCGTCTGCGGGACACCACACGCCTCCCGCTGGTCGTGAAAGGGGTGCTGACGGCGCCCGACGCTCGCGCGTGCGTCCGGCACGGGGCCCGAGCGGTCGTCGTGTCGAACCACGGAGGTCGGCAGCTCGACCGCGTCTCCTCGTCGCTCGCCGCCCTCCCCGAGGTGGTGGCGGCGGTGGGCCGTCGCGCCGAGGTGTACCTCGATGGGGGCGTTCGCCGTGGGAGCGACGTGCTCATCGCGCTCGCCCTGGGGGCGCGGGCGGTCGGGGTGGGGCGCCCCGTGCTCTGGGCGCTCGCCGCCGGAGGCGAGCGAGGAGTCGAGCGCTACCTCTCCCTGCTCGAAACAGAATTCGCGAGCGCGATGGTGCTCGCCGGGAAGCGCTCCCTCTCGGAGATCGACCGATCCACGGTCGCGCGAGCGGCGGCCTAGGCCCACTCTCGCGTCTCCCGAAATGTTCATCTGCGGCGCCGGTGACGTGGGGCCGACCAATGACTACTGGCGCCGCGGATTCGCTCTCCCTCCTCGAGAAGGAGGTGGTCGCCCACCTCTTCGTGCTCCGACCGACGACCGCGGCCTCGCTCGGTCTCCACGAGTATGACGGGATCCTACCGGACCTCACTACCGAGAGCACACGGCGGTGGATCGCGACCGCGAGGGACCTCGTCGCCCAACTTCGCGCGCTCCCCGAAACCGACCTGAGCGTCCCCCGTCGCCTCGATCGGGACCTGCTCCGCCTCCTGCTCGAAGGGAATCTCTTCGATCTCGAGGAGACCCGCGAGCTCGACCGCAACCCGATGGTCTACCTCTTCCACCCCGACCTCACGAGCTACGTCTCGCGCGACTACGCTCCGATACCGGATCGCGTCCGGTCGATCGTAAAGATCCTCACCTCGGTCCCGGCACTGCTCGAGAACGCGAAGGTGCGTCTCGAGCGCGTCCTCCCCCGTCCGTTCGTCACCCTCTCGATCCAGATCGCGGGAGGGCTCCCATCCCATTTCGAAGAAGGGGAAACGTTCGCGGCGACCTACTCCGAGGAGCTCCGGGACGAGGTCCGCAAAGCCCGCGAGCTCGCGGACCCGGCCGTGCAGGCCTTCGGAGAGTGGCTGCGCAGCGAGCGGTTGCCGTCCTCCTCGCCGGACTTTGCCCTCGGACGCGACCGCTTCCAGCAGCTGCTCTGGGTTCGCGAGGGGCTCACGCTATCGGTCGACGAGGTGCTGCGACGCGGACGCGAGGACCTTCGCCGCAATCAGGCCCGGCTCTCCGAGATCGCCCGGAGCGAGGGCGTGACGATCGATCAGCTCGTCGCGCGGCTCAACGACCAGCATCCGGCGCCGGCCGAGCTCCTCCCGGTCGTCCAGCGCCTGACCGAGGAGATGCGGGAGTTCGTCCGCCAGAAGGACCTCGTCACCATCCCCGAGCCCGAGCACTGCTACGTTCGGGAGACGCCCACGTGGGCCCGCGACCTTTTCACGGCGGCGATGAGCCCTCCCGGTCCGTTCGATAGGCCGGTCGACGGGATCTACTGGGTGACGGGCGTCGACCCGGCGTGGACCCCGGCCCAGGCCGAGGAGTGGATGCGTACGCTGAACCACGCGATGCTGAAGAACGCGACCGTGCACGAGGTCTGGCCGGGCCACTACCTTCAGGCGCTCCACTTTCACCACACGGACCAGAGCCTCGCCCGGAAGGTCTGGTTCTCCTACTCCTTCGCCGAGGGCTGGGCCCACTACTGCGAGCAGGCCGCGCTCGAGGCCGGGTTCGATGACCACTCCACCTCCGCCGAGGTGACCCAGCTGCACGACGCGCTCCTTCGGGACTCTCGGCTCATCGTGTCGATCGGGATGCACACGCAGGGGATGTCGCTCGCCGACGCGACGCGCCTCCTCCGGACCGAAGCCCATCTCGAGGAGCTCCACGCGCAGCGCGAGGCGATCCGCGGGACGTACAACCCCGAGTACTTCTGCTACACGCTCGGGAAGCTCGCGATCCTGGACGCCCGCGCGAAGTATCTGACGACGAAGTTCCACGCTTCCCTGAGAGAGTTCCACGACTCGCTCCTCGGCTTCGGCTCGCCGCCGATCGGATTCCTCGACGCGCTCATGGCCGACGCGTAGCCCGGTGCCGGGCCGGGAAGCGTTCTAGCGCGACCCGCCGGGCGGGAGATCCCGCTCCATCAGCGCGCAGAACCACGCGCTCGACGAGAGCACCGGGCCGGTCCCCGTCGCCACGTGGCTCACCCCGAACGACGAAACGACCCACCCGTCGCGAGCGAGCTCGTTCATCTTCTGCTCGAGAAGAACATGGTTGTTCGGCCCCATTCGCGCGTTCTCGATCTCTCGCAGGATCCGGTACTCCTTCATCGGCGCTCCTTCGGAGGCGGACTCGCCCCCCGGGCGTGGTACGCCGGCCGCTCGGTAAGGAGATTTCTGTGGGGCTCGGGCGGGTCAGCGCCGTCGGAACGGTCGCAGAAGCGGGGAGAGTCGACGATGGCCCGACGTCTCGGCGATCAGCTCGCCCATCGCGCTCGCGAACTTGAAACCGTGGCCGGAACACGCGCTCACCAGGAGCACGTTCGGGTGGTCCGGGTGAAAGTCGACGAGGAAATTCTTGTCGGGGGTGTTGGTGTAGAGGCATCGGGTCTCCCGACGGGGCGTGGCCAAGAGGCCGGGCAACCGGTATGAGACAAATCGGACGATCGCCCGTCGTTCGCGAGCCGAGGAAGGCGGTCGTCGAGCGGGGTCCCGTACCCGTTGACCCTCGCTCCCTCCGACCTTGACACCGTCGCCGACGTCCGGCGTGCCGTAGTAGTATCCTCCGCGAGGAGCGTACCAGACGAACGACGGCATCGTCCGGTAGGAGGACGAAGAGCGACCGTTCGCGCGGAACCAGTAGACGGTTTGCTGTTCGACCTCGAGAGGAAGGCGGAGGTCGGGAACGAGGCTCGGCAACCACGCACCGGCCGTGAGCACGAGCTCCCGGGTGAGGTACTCTCGGTGTCGCGTCGCCACGCGAACGAGTCCGTCCGAGCGAGCCGTCCAGCTCCGCACGGGGGAGTTCCATCGGAAGACCACGCCGCGCGCGTGGGCGAGCCGTCGGTAGGCCCGAATGGCCCGCTCGGGGAACAAGGTACCGCCTCCCGGGTCCCAGAGGACGGTCTCGGAGCGGTCGAATCGGAACACCGGGAAACGCTCCGCCGTTTGTTGGGAGTCCCACACTTCATGGGGCAAGTGGTAGCGCCGTGCGTTCGCCTCGGCGACCCCGAGCGGCACCGAGCCCGTCGGGGCCGCGAGGAGCGCGCCGGTGGGCCGAAAGATCTCCTCTCCGGCTTCGTTCCCGAGTCGTTTCCAGAGCGCGCGGGCCCTCAGGACGATCGGGATGTAGGCCGAACCCTCGGCATACGCGGTCCGGAGGATCCGCGTCTTTCCGTGCGACGAACCGAACGCGTGGTTCTCGTGGAACCGCTCGAGCACGAGCGTTCGCCCGGGCGTGCGCGCCATGTGGTACGCGGTCGCGGTCCCGAGGGCGCCCGCTCCCACGACGATCGCACGATACTCGGTCGCTCGGTATCCCACGGTTCGCTCGGTCTCCCGGCCGTCGCCGGCGCAACTCCGAAACCGTCAATATAGTCACGGGTTCCCCTAGCGAGGACCCCATGACCGACGACCTTCGAGCGATCGCCGAGCAGTTCACGCGCCAACTCGAACTCGAGCTTCCACCGGTGCAGGTCTCGTACCTCGACCATCCACCGAAGGGCGTCGCGGAGCACCCCGGTGGGGTCCCGTCCGTCTGCACGTTCTTCGCGTTCGGGACCCGGTCGCCGTTCTACGCGGCCCTCCCCAAGCACGAGGATTGCGAGATCGGAGCGTTCGTTCTCGGGGTCCCGCCCGAGGGGGAGGTCGGGGGCCGTTTGATGGCCACGATCGGGAACATGCAGAAGGAGGGGTATCTCAATCCGGGCGAGGAGGCGAAGGTGCCGCACAACGCGGTCGCTCCGAAGTACGTCGCGTACGGACCGCTCGGTTCGCTTCCGGTTCCCCCGACCGGCGTCCTCATGTTCACGAACCCGAAGGGCGCGATGCTGGCCGCGGAAGCGGCGGGCTCCGCTCCGGACAGCTGGGCCGTGCCGATGAACGGCCGACCGATGTGCGCGATCATGCCGATTCTCAACCAGGGCGCTCCGACCGCCCTTTCCCTCGGCTGCGAGGGCTCGCGGATCTACACCGACATCGGCGCGGACAAGATGGTGGTCGGCGTGAAGGGAGACCACCTCGCGGAGTTCTCGAAGAAGCTCGACCGGATCGTTCGGGCGAACGAGTTCGTTCGCAAGGAGGACTCCGCTCGAAAGGCGAAGTCCCCGATGTCGTTCCACGCCTCGAAGAAGTAGCGTCGCGGTGGCCGCGTCGTCCTTCCCGCCGCTACCGGCCCCGCATACCCGCATCGGGGTGGGCGGAGTCTTGGTCCGCCGCGGTCGCGTCCTGGTGAACCGGGCGGTCTACCGAACGCGCTTCACGCTGCCGAGCGGGTACGTCGAGCCCGGGGAAGCGCTCGAGACCGCCGTCGCCCGCGAGTTCGAGGAGGAGACCGGCGTGACCGTCCGGGTCGGGCGGTTGATCCTCACCCGGCACAAGGTCGTGAGCCCGGGCGAGAGCGACGTGTACTTCGCCTTCGTCCTCGAGCACGTCGGCGGGGAACCGACCGCGCGCCCTCCCGAGATCGCCGAGGTGCGCGAGGTACCGGTGGCCGAAGCCGTGGACGCGACGTGGATCTCCGAACTCTCGAGGATCGCGATTCGGGTCGGTGCGCAGTCCGATCCCGGTTGGCCCCGATCGCCTTGGAAGGGCGGCGAGGTGCCCGGGCTCGCGAGCGAGCTGTACTTCCCACCTTCGCGATGAATCGTCCAACCCCCGCCGACGAGGGCGGCACCCTGGGGCCGGACGAACCGTCGCGGAGGAAGGCGTATGGAGTTCACGGGGGGTAGCCGGGTCATGGCGGATAGCCCGGGCGTCCTCAACAGCGGCGTCGTCGAGGGGATCGGGATCCACCTCTCGAGCGCGGCCGCAGGGATCGATCTGGCCGCCCGTCGGAGCCGGCGGTTCTCCTGGTACTGCTGGGGAGTCCTGTTCGGCACCTATGCGGGCCTACTGATCTTCGCGGTGGTGGGGGCGCTCTTTCAGGTGGTCACTACGACCACCTCCTCGCAGGGCACTTCGACGACCACGACGTACCCCTGGTGGGACCTTCCGGTCTCCATGGTGATTCCGGTGGTTCTCCTGGCCCTGGCCGTCCGCGAGGTCGTCCTCGGACGGCGGGAGACGCGGGCGCCTCCGACGACGACCGGATCCTCCGAAATGACGGTCGGATGGACGGAGACCGTTCAGCAGTGCCAGCGGCAGTTGACGCACGCGAAGAGCGAGACCGAGTGGTCGTTCGTCCCGCTCGTTCTGGGTCTTTTCAGCCTCACGGAGGTGTCTGTGTTCGTCGTGTTCGATGTCTTCTCATCGAACGGAACGAACACGATCCTCGTGGCGCCCGTGATCGGGCTCGGTTCCCTGGTGTTGCTCTGGCCCCTCTATCGGGCGGCCCGGAGGTGGATCGGCTCGTACCAGGGGCTGCTCGACCGGCAAGTGAGCGAGCTCGGTCGCCTCGAGGCCGAGTTCTACTGGCGCTTTGCCGGGAACCCTCCGACGGCATGATCGACCGCCCCGACCTGTTCGTGATCGACCGACTCCTGGAGGGTCTCGTCCCGGGTCCTCTCCTTCGTACGCAGCTGCAGCAGCGGGCAGGGGTGAACTACACCGTCTTCCAGCGGTATCTCGACTTCTTGCTTCGGCTCGGGATCGTCGCGGTCCGTCCGGAGGACGACGGTCGCCTCGAACTGACCCCG
>JASHUP010000224.1 GCA_030039915.1 Thermoplasmata archaeon
ACCCGCTTGAGTGCCCGCGAGCGTGGTCTCG
The DNA here is from genome assembly GCA_030039915.1 of Thermoplasmata archaeon. The sequence continues at coordinate 32 of JASHUP010000224.1, forward strand.
GGGCTCTCGAACCACCGAAGGAATCGCATCGAATTAACCCCGTCGTCCTCGATGCGGCGGAGCCCCCGCAGGATCCCGGCCCGCCAGTCGTGTTCGCTCGTCCGGACTCGTTCCGCGGCCCGTGCGTCCCCGAGGGCGTAGGCGATGCCGACGCCGGGAACGCCCGCTCGGCCCGCCGCGTTCTGCCGGTTCGAGACCTCCTCTGCGTCGAGGCCGAGCGCGGGCAGGAACCATCGCTCCTGGTCGAGGACGTCCGCCGCCTCGGGCGAGACGCCGCTCGCGATGAGCCGCTCCTTGAGAGCGGAAACCAGGCGCCGGCTCTCCTCGTCGGTGAGCTTCGACGGCGGACGGGCCGGGTCGATGCGCAGGGATGCGAGGAACGGCCCGACCGCGTCGGGCCGACTCGAGATCCCGCGCACGTACGGGTCGATGCTGACGGCGAGCGCCTCGCCGACGCTGGGGCCGAGCAGCGCGACCCCCCGACGTCGCACGACGAGCGACCGGCGGACCGCCTCCTCCACGAGGAGCGAGTTGAGCCCGCGGAACCCCCCGACGTGCTGGCGGTCGGCGATCGCCCCGGAGAGGCCCCACGGAGCGTTGTCCCAGTTCATTGGATCGAGGAAGACCGTGAACAGCCACGTGAGGGTCGCCGCGCACAGCTCGTTCATCCCGTCGACCCCCCAGTCGAGGGGGTTCACGAACGCGACCTGGGCCGGGAGCGCCGGCGGGTTCGGCACCCCGGGGTACTTGTGGTGGTCGAGGACGATCACCGGGGCCCGGTGCCCGGCGAAGAGGTCGAGCCAACTCGCGCCGGTGTCGACCACGAGGACCGGTCCCGGTGTCGACTGGAGCAGCGCGGCGATGCGGTCACGTTCGACGCCGACGAGCGCGGTCGCCTGCGCCGGGTAGCCGAGCCGATCGAGAGCCCGCAGGGCGGAAGAGGCGCTCGCGATCCCGTCTCCGTCGTAGTGATAGATAACACGCCAGCGTGCGGGATGGGCGAGCAGGAGCGCGCGGGCGCGTTCGAACTCTTCGCGGTATCGGGGGTCGGAGACGAGTCCGTCGGGGCCCGAAGGCATCACTCCACCTGGAGCGCCGCGGCGGCGGCCGTGTAGCGCCAGGTGTCGGGAATCCGCTTGCGCTGCCGGTAGTACCGGGCGAGTCGGCGGATCCGGGACTCCATCAGCGAGAGGCCCCGCTGGTTCGAGAGGTCCTTCGGATGGGTCTCGAGATGACGCTGGAGGTGGACGACGCGCTTGAGGAGCGCCTGGAGATCGTCGGGGATCTCGGGCGAGACGCCGGCTTCCTTGAGCAGCACCCCGAGGCGCTTTCCCGTCGCCGCGCGGGCCGAGGGAACCCCGGCGGAGTCCCGGAGCGTCATGCCGACCTGGGCCGCCGAGAGGCCGGTCTTCGACAGTTGAACGGCCTGCGCGACGATCTCCTCCTGGGGAGTCGTCACCCACTCCGGTTTCGTGAGGGGGTAGGGCCGGTGCGAACCGGAACGCCCCTTGTGTCCGGAGTGGATCCTCGACATGGATTCGCGGGGACACCGGTCCCTTACTTAACGGTATTTGCGGGCCCCCTCGGCACCGAGGGAAAAACGGCCCCGTCGCGTCAGCGGATGCGGTCCGCTTGGTGCGCCGACTCGACGAGGAAGCGCTTCCCGTCGGTCGTGATCCGATACGACGCGGGAGAGGCGACTCGACCCGGAGCCCGGGCCGGCTCGCCGGCCTGAGCCTCGACCATTCCGTTGCGCACGAGCAGGCCGAGCACGAGCGGGACCTTGACCTGGTCGTGACGGATCGCCCAGAAGTCCGAGAGCAGGCGTTCGATCTCCCGGAGCTCGAGCGTCTGCCGGTCGTCGTTCCCTTCGTGGATCGATTCCACGCGGTTGAGCTGCTGCAGGATCGCAATCAGCGTCGCGCGAACCGGGTCGCGTTGGTCGTCGTCCGACGGCATCCGGCTATCGATACGCGGGCGCCTTCTACTTAAAATCCATCGCTGGGGAAACGGGTCTACTCGACCCGGCCCGTGCGCCGCAGGCGGGCCACGAGGAACGCTTTCCCCTCGGTCGTGATCGTGTAGCGGACCGTCACGACGCGACCGCGCTCCCAGGAGTACGTCGGGGTGTCGAGGCACCGGGCCCACCGGTTCGCGACCAGCACGTTGACCGCCCGCTCGACGTCGGGCTCGGTGACCTGCGGGAGCGGCCCCCGGCCGAGGATATGGTGGAGTTCCTCGACCTCGAGACCGGGCTCGTTGTGGGCCTCCATCTCGGAGCGGTTGAGCTGCTTCAGAATCTCGACGACCTCGGTGTGCAGTTCGCTCGCCGCTTCGACTGGAGAGAGTGCCATGGGCGCGAAGACGCCAGGAGGGGGCATTTGAACATATCCTTCGAGCGGACGCGAGGACGGGTCCGCCGGTCTTTTAGGCGCGCCCGACAGGTACCCTTGCGCTCATGGGATGCACCTGCCGTAACTCGGCCCGCTGTCCGATCTGCAACACGCCCGTCCGGGTCCCGCTCACGAATCTCGAGAGCTCGGCGGGAGCGGCGATCCTGGTGGAGAAGTTCGCCCGGCGGGACACTTCGTCCTCGCGCGAGGGATTACGCAATCTGATCCGCGGCTGGGCGAGCTGCCCGTCGTGCGGCCACACGATCAACTTCGAGCACTCGCGCCAGTGCTTCGCGTCGGCGCTCAGCGCGGCCGGGGTTCCGATGGCCGAGCGGGAAGCGATCCTTTCCAAGATCACGTTCCCCGAGGGTTGACGGGACCGCGCATGCCCGACCCCGACGAGTTCGTCGTTACTCCGTACGAGGTCCGCGGTCGGATCGACTACGTCCGCCTCCGAGAGCTGTTCGGCACCCAGGAGCTCACGCCCGAGCTCCTCGCGAAGCTTCACCACATCGCCGGCGGGGAGCTGCCGCCGCTCCTGAGCCGCGGCATCTACTACTCGCACCGCGACCTCGCGCCGGTCCTCGATGGCTTCGCGAACGGGAAGCCGTTCTTCCTGTACTCCGGCCGGGGTCCGTCGGGGCCGCTCCACACGTCCCACCTGGTCCCGTTCGACCTCTGCCAGTGGCTCCAGCAACGGCTCGGGGTCCCGATGTATATCCAGATCACCGACGACGAGAAGTTCTGGGCGCGCGCGGGGCTCTCCCGCGAGGACACCGCGCACTGGGGTCTCGAGAACCTCTACGACATCCTGGCCCTCGGCTTCGACCCGAAGCGCACCCACGTCTTCTTCGACTCGAGGTCGATCGCGGCGCTCTACCCGCTCGCGATCCGCGTCGCGCGGAAGATCCCCTACTCGACCGTCAAGGCGGTCTTCGGCTTCGAGCCGAGCACCAACATCGGCCTCGTGTTTTACACCGCGCTCCAGACCGTTCCCTGTTTCTACCCGTCGTGGGCGGAGGGGCGGACCGTGCCGTGCCTCATTCCGTGCGGGATCGACCAGGACCCTCACTTCCGGGTCACTCGGGACATCGCGGAGGGGCTCGGCTACCCGAAGCCCGCGCTCCTCCACAGTCAGATGATCCCCGGGCTTCTCGGCGAGGCCGCGATGTCGACCTCGGGCGAACGGGCCGATAACGCCCTCTTCCTCAACGACCCCCCCGACGTGGTCGACCGCAAGATCAAGAACGCCTTCACCGGAGGACGGGCGACCGTCGAGGAGCAGCGACGGCTCGGCGCCACTCCCGAAGTCTGCTCGATCTGGGCCCTCTGGCGGACGCGCTTCGCCGAGTCCGACCAGAAGTTCCAGGAGGTCACCGCCGGCTGTCGGTCCGGGTCGCTCCTCTGCGGGGAATGTAAGTCGCAGGTCACCGAGCGGGTCCACGCGTTCTTCCGGCACCATGCCGAGGCGCGCGAGAAGGTCAAGAGCTGGGCCGAGTCGACGATCGTCACGACGGCACCGAAGGCGATCTGAGCGGAAGCGCCCCTACAGTACTTCGGGGCGCGGAGGAGATCGACGGGGAGCCGTCGGTCGGTTCCGTGGGTCGTTCGGGAGCGGTCCGGCGAGCTCCTCCGGGGCATCGGAACCCTCCTGGACCGCCGTGAGCAGCTTCAGCATCGGACGGAAGAGCGAGCGTCGGGCCCGCTCCGGGTCCAGGGTGTATGCCCGCTCGTACGCGGCGACCGCTTCCTCCTCGTCTCCGAGGCTCAAGAGCGAGAGGGCGAGGTCGAGCCAGCTCTTCGCCTCCCGAGCCCCCTCGCGCTCGCCGGTCTCCTCGAGGTGGTCGTCGGGCACGGACCGCAGGGAGGGGGTGACCGGAAGCGGGGGGGCGCGGAATTCCTCGGCCGGTTCCGTCGGCGGGAGCTCCCGCGAAAGGACGAGGGCCCGCTCGAAGGCGACCGAGGCGGACGGTTCGTCTCCCGATTCGGCGAGGGCGACGCCGAGCCGATGCCAGGCGACCATGTCGCCCGGGGAGAGCGCGACCGCGCGTCGGTACGCCTGGGCGGCCGAGGCCCATTCGTCGCGCAGGGAGCGGGCGACGCCCAGGTGGAACCAGGCCTCCGAGTTCTC
>JASHUP010000225.1 GCA_030039915.1 Thermoplasmata archaeon
GACCGCTCGAGTACTCGGACGTATCGACGCCGATCGGGATCTTCCGCATGGTCTACCAGGGATCGAGCCTTCGGGTCGTCGATCTTCTCGAGAACGGCATCCCCCAGAGCGGACTGCCGACCGGCGCGGTCCGCCGCAAGCCCCCGTACCCCGATGGGAGTCCGCCGAAGCAGCTCCAGGAGTACTTCCATCACCGCCGGAAGGCGTTCGAACTGAACCTCGACCCGGACACGGCCTCCGACTTCGACCGGATCGTGTGGAGGACCCTATGCGCGGTGCCCGCCGGACGCACGGTGACCTACGGAGAGCTCGCCCGACGCGCCGGCTTTCCCGGAGCGGCCCGGGCGGTCGGTGGCGCCATGGCCCGCAATCCGATCCCCATCGTGATCCCGTGCCACCGGGTCGTGGGCCAGGGAGGATCGATCACCGGCTTCGGCCTTGGCCTTTGGCGCAAGCGCTGGCTTCTCGATCTCGAGGGGTCCTGGCCCCTGCGCTCCCGGTCCGCTGAGGGTCCCCGCCCCCACGGACAACGGACCCTCGATCTCCCCTCCGAAGTTCACCTCACCCGGCCAAGGCCGGTCCAAGCTACTACAGCCGACAGTAAGTGATCTCACACGCCGGAGAACGCTAACCTACTATCAATCACGTAGCTAGTCTTCATCTGGCGTCGCTAGAACCTACTACTGCCGTTGGTAGGTTATCGAATCGGCCGTCGCACCCGACCGGCGGGAACCGGCCTTCGGAGAGTCGGTAAAGCTGCTACGATGGTAGTAGCTTCGCCTCGGCCGGGTAGGTGCCAACCTACTACCGGCGGTGGGAGGTGTGATCGGTCGGGCGAGTGCGACGGAAGAGCCGGACGACTCAACCCGAGTAGTAGGCCGCGTCGTACGGCTCGGGCTTGAGCCCACGGCGCTGCCGGATCTCGGCCACGACCCCCGGCTGGAGCTCGGGCGGGACCGGTTCGAAGCCGAGCGATTCGGTCGCCCAGAGGACCTTGCCCGCCGTCGCGCTGCGGATATCGGAGGCGAATCCGAACATCTCCGCGACCGGGACCTTCGCGACGATCGTCTGGAGGTCCCCGACGCTCGTCATGTCGAGGATCTCGCCGCGGCGGCGCTGGAGCTCTCGGGTCGCCCCCGCGAGGACCTCCTGGGGGACGTTCACCGTCGCCTTCTGGAACGGCTCGAGGAGCAACCGGTCGCCGAGGACCATCGCGCCGTAGATCCCGGAGCGCGCGGCCGGAATCGTCTGCGCCGGCCCGCGGTGGATCGAGTCCTCGTGGAGCTTTGCGTCCACGAGCCGGACCTTGAGCCCGTAGACCTTCTCGTTGGCGAGCGGCCCGCGGTTCATCGCCTCCTTGAAGGCGTCGACGATCAGGTCCATCGTCTCGTTGAGATACTGGATCCCCTTCGTCACGTCGAAGAGGATGTTCGTGCCCTCGACCGCGATGATCCCCCGCCCCTCGTCGCGCGAGACGCCGAGCTGCTCGAGCTTGGTGACGAGGGTCTTCGTGTCCTTGAACGACTTTCCCTGCGGGACCTCGCCGTCCCGGATCGCCTGGACGACCCCGGCCGGGAGCGGCTCGACCTCGAAGTAGAACCGGTTGTGCTTGTTGGGCGACTTTCCTTCGAACGGTCCGCCCGGGTGCTTCACCACCTCGCGGTAGACGACGATCGGCTTCGACGCCTCGATCTCGACCTTGTAGTCGTTGACGATGCGGTACTGCGTGATCTCCAGGTGGAGCTCGCCCATCCCGCTCAGGAGGTGCTCGCCCGTCTCCTGGTTGATCTCGACCCGGAGGCTTGCGTCCTCCTTCGCCACCTTCCGCATCACCTCGATGAGCTTCGGAAGGTCGGCCATCCGCTTCGGCTCGATTGCGACCGTCACCACGGGTTCGGAGACATGGCGGATCTCCTCGAACGGGACCATCTCGGGGGCCGATGCCATCGTCGTGCCGGCGAACGCGTCGGTCAGCCCGATGACCGCAGCGATGTTGCCCGCGGTGACCTCCTCGACCATCAACCGCTCGGGGCCCATGAAGAGCGAGACGTGCTGGATCCGGTCCTTGATCTTTGTCCCGACGACGCTGAGCTCCATCCCCTTCTGGAGCTTGCCGGAGAAGACCCGGCCCGTGGCGATCTCGCCCGCGCTCGGGTCCATCGTGATGTCCGTGACCATGAACGACGTCGGGCCGTTCGGGTCCGTGTTGACCATCGCGGTCCCGACGGAGGAGCCGATGTCGCCCTTCCAGATGTTCGGGATCCGGTAGCGTTGCGCGACGTGCGGGCTCGGAAGGTGCCGGACGACCATGTCGAAGACCCCGTCGTTGATCTTCGCGCGCTGGGCGATCTCCTTGGACCGCCCGGTGGAGACGAAATCGATGATGTCGGGGAACTTGACCCCGGTCCGCTGCATGTACGGCACGCTGATCGCCCAGTTCTCGTAGCCCGAGCCGAACGCGACCGAGCCGTCGCGCGGGTCGACGCTCCAGGCGTCGACGAACTCCTCCGGGGCCATCTTCCGGATCAGCTCGTTGACCTCGGAGATGATCGTCGCGAACCGCATCTGCAGCGAGTCCGGCGTGAGCTTGAGCTCCTTGATCGCGCGATCGACCTTGTTGATGAACAGGGTCGGCTTGACCTTCTCGCGGAGCGCTTGCCGGAGCACGGTCTCGGTCTGGGCCATGACGCCCTCGACCGCGCAGACCACGACGATCGCCCCGTCGACCGCGCGCATCGCACGGGTGACGTCCCCGCCGAAGTCGACGTGCCCCGGGGTATCGATGAGGTTGATCAGGTAGTTCTCCTTC
>JASHUP010000226.1 GCA_030039915.1 Thermoplasmata archaeon
GCATGCGCGTCGGATCGCGGCCTCGAGGTCCCGGGTGTGACCGTACTCGAGCGCGATCGACTGCGCCATCATCTCGGTGTCCGCGTTGCCGAGCAGGTCGACCCCCTGCGCCTGGAGGCGCCGGCGGACCCGTTCGAAGTTGACGATGTCCCCGTTGTGGGCGATCGCGCCGTCCTCATCGCGGATCTTCACCACGATCGGCTGGGCATTCTCGAGGTCGGTGGCGCCGGTCGTTGGGTAGCGGACGTGGCCGATGCCGTTCGACCCGCGCAGCGAATCGAGGAGCTCCTGGCTGAAGATCTCGTGGACGAGGCCCATGCCTTTCTGGTGGTGCATCACGCCGTGACTCGTGGTCGCGATGCCGGCCGACTCCTGCCCCCGGTGCTGCAGGGCTCGAAGGCCCCGGAAGAGGTACGGGGCGGCGCCCTTTCCCTGGACCGAGACCCCAACGACGCCGCAGAATTCCCGAGGAGGCATAGCACGACCGAAGGTCGAAGGAAGACCTCCGGTCGTACCTACCCGGCTACGGGTCTTAAGCGGTGCGCTGACGCTTACTTCGACGTTAGCCGAAGAGGGCGGAAAGTCCCTCGGCCGCCTCCTCCTCGGAGACGCCCTTCTCTTCCTTCTTCTCCTCTTCCTTCTTCTCGCCCTTGCCCTCTTTCTTCTCGGCCGGGGCGGCCGCGGGCGCAGGCGCCGCGAACGTTTCAGCCTTCGCGAGGACCTCGCCGAGGTTCACTCCCTCGAGAGAGGCGAGGAGTGCCTTCACCCGGGCCGTGTCCGCGGAAACGCCCGCGGCGGTCAGGACCCCGGTGAGGGCCTTCTCATCGATCGGCTTTCCGGCGGCGTTGAGCAGCAGCGCACCATACACGTACTCCATTGTTCTCACTCCGTGGACTCTGGGGGAACCCTCAGTGACCCATCAACTGGCCGACCGCCGCGGCCTCGCGCATCGCTTTCACAAAGAGCGGTTCGATCGTTTCCTTCGTGACGTACCCGGTCGCGAGCGCGACGCCCAGCGCGCGGCGGTGGGCCCGACCCACGAGGTGGGGGAGGCTCGATTTCGTCGGATACGCGAGCTCGACCGCCAGCCCGAGCGCCCGGGACGCGGCGCGGGCAAGGTCGGCGCGACGCTCGTCGAGGTCGACCGAGAGAACCTCGGGGGGATAGAACGTGGTCCCGTCGACCACCGCCCGGAGCGTGAGCCCGACCTCGAGCGGGAAGATCTCCATCCGAGTGAGAAGACCCGCGACCTCCCGCGAGATGATGCCGCCGGCCTTCACGATCGTCGTATCCTTCTTGAGAATGACCTTTCCCTTCTCGATCGCGGCCGGGAATCCCGCGTGCTGAAGTTCCCCGACGATCGGTCCCGGCTTGAAGCTCGTCGTTCCCGCCGGGACGACGATGTCGGCCGGAGCGACCTCGCCGCCGCGAGCCGGCGTCGGAGAGCGGGTCCGCAGGAACTCCTGGTACAGGGAGAACGGGTTCCCCTCGGCGGAGAGGACCGCGGTGGGGTCCTGGACCTGATTCAGCAGCGGTTCGAACGCGGGGCGAGAGTCCATCGCCTTCTGGATCGCATGCCGGATCGAGCTGTTGGTCGCGACGGTGATCGGGTGATTCCGATTCCGAAGCTCGCGTCGCATCTGTTGCAGCGCGGACGCCGGGACGCCACGGATGCCGACGACCGCGACCATCGGCCTCGCGAGCATGGACGTCGCGAGCGCATCGACTTCGGCGATCTTCTCGGGGGGCACGGAACCTCGGCCGGGCATTCGGATCCTCCTACCAGAGCCGGACCGCCGGCCCCATCGTCGTCTTCACGTAGGCGGACTCGATGTTCGTCCTACCCCGCTCGAGCTTCCCCATGATGCGGGTCAGGACCGCGTCGATGTTCTGTGCGATCTCCTCGGGAGGCATCGCCCGCGTACCCACGGGCGCGTGGAACGTGCGATTCCCTTTCGAGCGGATCCGAATGGACCGCTTGAGCGACTTGATCAGGTTGGTCGGGTCGCTTCCCGGCGGTACGGGACGGGGCATCTTGCCGCGCGGACCCAGGACGACTCCGAGGCGCTTACCGATCGTCGGCATGAGCGTCGCCTCGGCGAGGAAGAAATCGACGTCGCTCACGACCTTCTTGACGTTCTTCTTGTCCTTCGCGAACTCATCGAGTTCGTTGGCGGGGACGACCAGGTCGGCCACCCCGCGCATCTTCTGACAGAGCTCGGGGGAGCCGAACACCGCGACCTTCACGGTCTTGCCACGGCCCATCGGAAGGGGCACCTCGTCTTCGAGCCGATTCTTCGGGATCGTGAGGTCGAGGTCCTTCAGGTTGACCGAAAGCTCGACGGTTTCGGTGAACTTGCGTTCGGTGGCCTTTCCGAGGGCCTCGGTGACCACTTCGACAGCAGGACGGTCGGGCATTCCCTCCTCCGGAACGTTGAAACGCGGTCGCGCGGAAAAGGCTTCCCTACTTAAGCGTTGGGTCGGCGCTCTCTCGGCGGAGCGGCTCCGGACCGTTCCCGGGCAGCGGCTCGACGCAACCGGGCGCCCGGGGCAAGAAACAGGCGGCTCCTAACCCGGTGGCTCGGTTGGAATCCGTCGGGCTCGACGTCACTCGCCCCAATGCCTTTATACGAAGCGGGTTTCGCGCCCCGCCGATGCACTACCCTAAGTCCGTTTCGACGTATTGCCCGAAGTGCAAGACGCACACGGAGCACGAGGTCGAGAAAGGAAAGAAGCGATCCGCCTCCGAGCTCAAGTGGGGGCAGCGCCGCTTCCGTCGCGCGACGGGCGGCTACGGGGGATTCCCGCGGCCGAAACCCGAGGGCCGTGCCAAGGCGGTGCGACGGGTGTATCTCAAGTACCGCTGCAA
>JASHUP010000227.1 GCA_030039915.1 Thermoplasmata archaeon
GGAGAACGGGTACCAGATGGCCCGCGACCTCCCCTAGCGTCGACTGCCGCGGACCCGCAGGCTTCAAAACCTCCCCTCTAGGTGCCCCCCTCCTATGCCCACGGGTTGGCCGACGGCCAGCGACCTCATGACCGCGCGGCCGGTGACATTGCCGCACGACGCGCCGATCTCGAAGGCGCTCGGGCTGATGCGTTCGCACCGGTTCCATGAGGTCCCGGTACTCCGCAACTCGCGGCTCGTCGGCATGGTCACGATCGAGTCGATCGCCCGCCGGGGCCGCTGGTCACTCGACACGAAAGTCGAGCACCTGCTCGTGGTCCCTCCGCTCATCTTACCGACCACTCCGTTCGCAGAGATCGCCGAGCAATTGCTGGCGACCGGCATGCGCGGCGCTCCGGTCGTGGGTCGGAGGGGCGAATTGCTCGGGGTCGTCAGTCGCACCGACCTCGTGCGGGTCATGCCGGGTCTTCCGGCGCTCCGCCCCGAGAGGGGACCGACGGTCGAGGAGGTCGCGCGCGCCGTCGGACTGGTGGTCCGGGAGAACGAGCAAGTTCGCAACCTCATCTCGCAGCTTCGCCTGATCGAGGAGCACCCGCTGCCGGTCGTCGACCGAAAGGGCCGCGTGGTGGGAGCGCTCGGAGTTACGGACCTCGGCGAAGTCCTGGGCCGCCCGATTCACGGTGGCAAGCGCGACGCGCGAGCGAACCGCACCACGCTCGAGGTCGAGGTCGGGTCGGTCATGCATTCCCCGGCCGTGACCCTTCCCGCGAACGCGCCCGCGCTCGAGGCCGCCCGGGTCATGACCCGGGAAAACGTGTCGAGTGTGTTCGTCGTGGAGGACGGCCGTCCCACTCGGGTGGTGAGTCAGGCCGACCTCCTGAGCCTCGCGGTCTCTCGCGCCCGACCGGGCACCGCTCCCGCCGGGGTCGAGAACGTGTACGTCGAGATCACGGGTCTTCGCGGGTCGGCGGACCCGAGCCTGCTCGCCGAGATCGACGGAGGGGTCGCGAAAGCGCTGCGTCGGATCTCCCGGTACGTCGAGCCGACGCTCCTCACGCTCCATTTTACCCCCCAGGGAACGCATCGCACGAACGACCTGGTGGTGGAGGCGCGCCTGTTCACGCGCCAGGGCCGGATCTTCTACGCGTCCCACACCGGTTGGAACCTGATGGCGGGCGTGGCGGGACTGCTCGAGGAGCTGACCGCCCAGAGCCGTCGAGCGAGCGAGAGCTCCCGCGGCAAGGGCCGCCGACGCGGGCTCCCGCCCGAGGCCGACGAGGCGACCTCCGAGGACCCGGACCTCGAAGCCAAGATCCGGGCCGCGACCGGGGACGACGAAGAGTAGACGGAGAAGGTCCGATGATTCCGGGAGGGCCGCGAAACCCGAAGCAGCTCGAACTGATGATGCGCCGACTCGGCATGACTTCCGAGGAGGTGCCGAACGTCCAAGAGGTGATCGTTCGAACGAAATCGAAAGACCATGTCTTCCGGTCCCCGGAGGTCACCATCCTGACGATCCAGGGAACCCGCACCTACCAGGTGGTCGGACATCCCGAGATCCGGCCCCGGTCCGCCGGTCCCGTTGCTCCGGGGTCGGCCGCTCCCGCCGCTCCGGGACCGGCTCCGGCGAGCGGGCCTCCGGAGGAGGATATCCGCCTCGTCATGGAGCAGGCGAACGTCTCTCGCGAGGAGGCGATCGAAGCGCTCTTCCAAGCGAAAGGAGCCCCGGCGGAAGCGATCCTGCAGATCCTTTCCCGAGGCGGATAGTGGACTCTCTCACCGGTCCGGTCGTCCAGGAGTGCGTGGAGGGCTACCTCTTCGCCCGGCCTCCGCTCGATCTGCTGATCTTTCGAAGAGTCCCCGCGCGAGGACAGATCTGGGTGCCGGTCCAAGGGAAGGTCGAGCCGAGCGACCCCGACTTCCCCTCGGCGCTCTGCCGCGAGGTCGCGGAGGAGACCGGATTCGTCGCTCGGCCGCAACAGCTGGTCGACCTCGATTGGCACGTTCCGTTCCGGTCCGAGGGAGGCCCGCTCTGGCGCTTGCACGCGTTCGGGCTCGAGGTTCCGCGCGCGTTCGCCCCCCGGCTCAACGAAGAGTTCGACGCCTTTGAATGGGCCCCGGCGGAGGAAGCTCGCCGTCGCCTACACTTCGACGACAACCGCGCCGCGGTGGACCGGCTCCGCGACCGGATCCATGCCGGGTCGACCCTCTGAGGCTCGGTCCGGGACCAAGGACTCCCCGGGGTTCCTCCGCGCGCCTGCGAGAACCGGGCCGGTCGTGAGCCAGAGACTCGGGCTCCCCACATAGCGTTCGGTGAAGCCGTTGGACGCGCCACCGGGTGCGTCGGTGCTTCCGAAGTGGCGGGCGCTTAGGCCAAACGTTTAGTCACCGCCGTCGGTCGTTGAGCCATGGCCGAGCGAGCTACCGCTTCCCACGCGCCGCCCCCGCACGCGCGGGTTTTCGCGACGGTAGGCCCCGAGCTCGAGGAAGCCATCCGGGGAGCGCGGCCAAAGCGGATCGTGCTTCAGGTGCCCGCGGGCCTCGTTCGGAACGCGCACGACCTCGCAGCGCGACTCCGGGAATCGACCGACGTTCCCGTGGACCTCGCGACCCGGCCGTGTTTCGGCGCGTGCGATTTCCCTTCCCGGGACGAAGCGCCTCGAGCCGACCTCGCGGTCGTCCTCGGCCATGCGCCGATCCCGAACGTCCCCCTTACGCGACCGACGTTCTTCGTGGAGATGCGCGTACCCGGGGGGGACGTTGCGCGACTCGCGCAGCTCGTCGCGGACGCGAAGCTTCCGGCCCGGCTCGGCCTCGTCGTGTCGATCCAGCACCTCGACCTCGTCGAGCCGCTGTCGGCGGCGCTCGACCGCCGGGGGTTCACGGTACGGGTCGGGTCTGGTGACCGGCGTTTGGCGTATCCGGCGCAGGCGTTGGGGTGCAACTACACCGGCGCGGAAGCGGTGGCGGGCGAGGTCGACGCCTTCCTTTTCCTCGGAACGGGACAGTTCCACCCGATCGGGCTCGCCTTCGCCGTCGACCGGCCCGTGTACGCGCTGGATCCCCTGCGGGCCGAACTCGAGAGGCCGATCGACCGCGGGTCGCTGATCCGCCGACGTCAGCTGGTGGTCGCCGGGGTCCGGGACGCCCGCCGGTGGGGCATCCTCGTGTCGACGTTCGCCGGGCAAAATCGAAGCCCGACCGCGCTCGCGCTTCAGGAGCGCGCCCGCGCGCATGGCCGGGACGCGGAGATGCTGCTCTTCGACCGCCTGGACGGACGGGACCTCGAAGGGCGGGCGTTCGATGCGTACGTGAACACGGCCTGCCCCCGGATCGCGCTCGACGACGGGAGCAGCTATCCAAAGCCGATCCTGACGCCGCCCGAGTTTCTGATGGCGCTCGGGGAGCTCCCGCTCGAACCGTACCGTTTCGATACCTACCACTGAACCCGCAAGTCGGAAGAGGCGGGACGGACGTACTTTCGGTCGTGCGGGCGCTCGCATTCGGCTCGGTCGCCCTCCTCGTCACGGGGATCGCTCTCGTCGCCTGGAGCGTGGTCGAGGGCGGAGCGAGCGTTGCTCTCCTGGTCGTGATTCCCGTGGTGTCGGGCTCTTCCCTCGCCTTCCTGCTGGGCGTGGTCCTGCTGATCCTTGGGTTTTTCTCCCTGCCGTTCACCCTGGCCGAGGAGTGGGACGGTTCGCCGGCTCCCGCGGGTCCTTCAACGCCGATCTCGCCCCCCGCTTCGACTCAGGGCAGTGCCGGAGGGTTCGTCCTCATCGGCCCCGTGCCGATCGTCTTCGGTACGTGGAAGGGGGTTTCGCGTCGCACCCGGTGGCTGATGGCGCTCGCCGGGGGCCTGCTCTTCACGCTCGCGATCGTCGTCGTGCTGGGGTTCGTGCGGTAGCGCGAGGTTCCGAACCGTGCACCGTGGCCAGGAAGAGCCGGTGCAGGCGCGGGTCTCCGGAAAGCTCCGGATGGAAGCCTAAGCCCCACACCGCTCCCGAGCGCACCCCGACCACTTCGTCGCCCCGCCAGGCGAACGGCTCCGCCGCGGGCCCGACCGAGAGGATCCGCGGAGACCGGATGAACACACCGGGAAACGATCCCCCCTCGAGGCCGGTAACCCGTACCGGAGCCTCGAACGACTCCCGCTGGGCCCCGTAGTCGTTCCGTCGGACGCGAACATCGAGCGCACCGAACGTCGGCGGGTCGATTCCGGAAGCCCCGGGGGAGAGCTCGCGCGAGAGCAGGATCAGCCCGGCGCAGGTGGCGAGCACCGGAAACTTCTGTCGAAGCCGCTCGTTCAGCGGGTTCCAGAGGCCGGCCTCGACGAGGAGCCGAGCGATCGTCGTCGACTCCCCACCGGGCATGAACAGGGCCGAAACCTCGTCCAGGTCGGCGCGGCTCCGGACCGGGACGATCTCGTCCCCCGGCTCGATCGCTCCGAGCGCCGCGAGATGCTCCGGGACATCTCCCTGGAGCGCGAGGACGCCGAGCTTCATCGGGCTCCCCGAAGCTCCTCGATGATCGCCTTGGCGCGGTCGAATCGGACCTGGTGGTCTTTCACGAGCCGTTCCACCACCCGATCGACCTCCTCTGGTCTCGCGCCCGCGCTCACCGCGAGGTTGCGAGCGTGCAGCTCCATGTGCCCCCGCTGGATCCCCTCCGTCGCGAGCGCTCGCAGGGCGGCAAAGTTCTGTGCCAGGCCGACCGAGGCGAGGACCTCGCCGAGCTCGCGCGCGGACGATACGCCGAGCAGTTTCACGTTCGCTTTCGCCGTGGGATGAACGGCGGTCGCCCCCCCGATGAGCCCGACCGGCGCCGGGATCTCGATGGTGCCGACGAGGTTCCCGTCCTTATCTTTCTCATACGTGGTGAGCGGGCGCACCACGTGCCCTCCGTCCGCCGCCTTCCAGGCCGCGTACGTGTGGGCTCCGCTCTCGATCGCCCGGAAGTCGTTGCCGGTGGCGACCACGACCGCGGAGATCCCGTTCATGATGCCCTTGTTGTGGGTCGCGCAGCGGAAGGGGTCCGCGAGCGCGAACGCATAGGCATCCAGGATCGCGTCGACGACCTCGGCTCCCGTGGCCGTGTCCGTCTTCAGCAGCTCGGCCGGAAAGACCGCGTGCGCTCGGGCCAGCCGATGGATCGCGAGGTTGGAGATGATCCGCAGGACGACCCGGCCTCCTGTCAGCCGAGCGAATTCGGGGGCCAGCGCCTCGCACATCGTGTTGACGGCGTTCATCCCGCCCGCGTCCCGAGCGTCGACGAGTAGGTGCGCGACGACCATCGTGCCCCGGGTCGACGGCACGATCCGCACCTCGAGGTCCTTCGCCCCACCGCCGAACTTCACGAGGACCGGGTCTTTCGCATTGGCCGCTTCGAGCAGCGCTTCGCGATGATGCAGGAGCCGAAGACGCGCCGCCGCGGGGTCCGGAACGTCGAGGATTTGGACCTGTCCGATCATCACGGGAGCGGTCGTCTGGGCCGTGAAGCCGCCGGCCGCGCGGGCGACCTTCGCCGCGTTCGATGCGGCGGCGACGACGCTGGGCTCCTCGATCGCGAAGGGGATGAGGTAGTCGCGCTGGTTGATGCGAAAGTTGGTCGCGACCCCGAGCGGCAGCGGCATCACGCCGATGACGTTCTCGATCATTCGGTCGATCGTGCCCGGGTCGATCCCCGGGGGGAACTCGAACGCCTTCGCCTCCTCTTCCGTGAGGCCGGCCCACTCCCGGACGAACGCGCGTCGCTCCGCGATGCTCCGCTTGTAGAATCCCGGGACCTCGGACGACTTCTCCACGACTCACTCCTGGGCCGCCGACGGCGGTTCGGCGGACGATCCTTCCTCGGCGCTCGCGACGATGACCTTGGCGGGGCGAAGGAGACCGCCGTAGAATCGGTATCCCTGCTGAACGATCTCTGCGACCGACCCCTCCGGATGGGCCGCGTCCGCCGGCGCCTCTCCGACCGCTTCGGCCTCCTCGGGGCGGAACGGTCGGCCCACGAGCGCGACCGGTTCCACTCCTTCGTGCTTCAGGAACGTCGTCCACTCGTGGTCGAGGAGGTCGAGCCCCTTGCGTACCGGGTCGGACATCGGCAAGTGAGACAGCGACTCTCGGGCCGTCCGGAACGCCTCGATGATCGGCAGCAGTTCGCGC
>JASHUP010000228.1 GCA_030039915.1 Thermoplasmata archaeon
AATCCGGGGTAGTTCTCGACGTCGGTGGTGATGAGGAGCTGCCCTCCGGCGGGAACGCCGGAGATGACGAGGGGGTGGAGCTCCGCTCGCGCGGCGTAGAGCGCCGCGGTCAGCCCGGCCGGGCCGCTGCCCACGATCACGACCCTCACGGACCGGGGGGCGGCGGACATCGACCGAGTAGCTCGGGCGGAGGATAAAGCGGCGACGACTAGCGGGGAGGGCTTCGTCCGAGGTCGACCCGACCATCCCGGTCGGCCAGTGGGTAGCCGGACTTCACGAACAGCAGCGGGGGGGTGTCGAGCCCCACCTCCAGCCGGACGACCTCGCCGACGAAGAGGAGGTGATCGTACGCGGGGACTCGGGAAGCGACCCGACACTCGATCGCGCCGAGCGTGGCGTCGAGAAGGGCGATCCCGGTCGACGCTCGATGCACCGGAAGACCCGCGAACTTCTCCGCGGAGGAAGTCGGAAGGGCGAACCGCTGGCTCACGTGCGCCTGGTGCTGGCTGAGCAGGTTGACCGCGAAGAGCCCCGTTCGGTCTACGATCGGCGTGGTATCGGCGTCCCGGGAGAGGCTGATGAGGACCGACGGAGGGGAGAGGGAGACCGAGAGGAATGCGTTCACCGTGAGCCCCGCGTCGACCGACCCTTCCCGAGCCGTGACTACGGACACCCCGGTCGGCCACCGGGACATGAGCGTCCGGAACTGGGGGCTCGTGGGCGCCACCGGAGCGGGTTCGGTCGTCACTCATCCCTCCACTTGAACAGGCGGATCGCGAGGAGGAAGACGACGATCGCGCCGACGAGGACGATCACGATATCGGTGAGCGCGCGGGAGGTGTTCGAGAAGAGCATCACCTGATTCATCCCGTCGATCACGTAGTAGAGCGGCAGGATCCGGGCGAACGCCTGAAGCCCCGGGGGCATGCTCGAGACCTGGAAGAACGTCCCCGAGAGGAACATCATCGGAAACGTGATGATGTTACCGATGAGCGCGGCGCTCTCGGGGGTCTTCGCGACCGACCCGGCGAGCATGCCGAGCGAGACGAAGAAAAACGGCCCGATGATCAGGAACGGGACCAGCCCCACCGTCAATGTGACGTGCGCCCCGAACAGGACGACCCCCGCGCCGATCATGATCCCCGCAGTCACGAACGTGAGCGCGACGTACCAGAGGATCCGTGAAAGGAGCCACTCCGACCGGGTCAGCGGCGTGAGGGAGAGCTCCCGGAAGATCCCGTCCTTGCGATACGAGGAGGCGATGTCCACCATCGAGAACATCGGGCTCGTGAGGATCGCGAACCCGATCAGGCCAGGGATCAGGTAGTCGATGTACTTGTACACCTGGCTTCCGACGTTCCGGGTCGTGTAGCCGACCACCGGCGGACACGTCGTGTGCGGGCAGACCGCTTGGAGGTTGAAGTACGCCGCGACGCCCTGGATCGCCCCCTCCGCGACGCCGGCGGACGAAGCATCCTCGGGGTCGGTATAGAGGGTCAGCACGACGGGCGTACGATTCTCGAGCGCGCTCTGGAAGCCTGCCGGGATCACGAGACCGGTCGAATCGTCGTTGGAGCCAAGGTACGCCGAGAAGTTCTGGCTCGATACCGAGACGACCTGCACGGAGATGACGGTGGTGTTGTTGAGGGCGGAGAGGAACGCGACGCTCTCCGCGGTATACCCACCCGACGGGGCGTGGTCGTCGTTCACGACGATGAGGGTGACCGAACCGGTTCCCGCGGCCGAGAAGATGAGGCCGAAGAGCGAGATCAGGATGATCGGAAAGATGAGGGAGAAGAACAGCGCGACCGGATTGCGGAAGTACGTCCGCGAGACGATACGAAAATCCGCCGCGACGTTCCGCAGCCTCATGGGGAGTCTCCCGACTTGAGCGCTCCCTCGTCCATCTGACCCACGAGACGGACAAAGACGTCCTCGAGCGTGTCCTGGGCCGTCGCGAACGACGACCAGGGCATTCCGCTCGCCTCGATCGCGGTGAGCACCTTGAGCGCGTCCCGCTGGTCGTTGAGCGTCACCGAGACCTTACCGTCCTCCGAGACGGCATCGGCCCCGATGCTTCGTTGAAGGTACGCGGCGAGGTCAGGACTCCCCTCGACCGTCATCCGGGCGGGCTTCCCGTACTCCCGAATGATCTCCGCGGGCGAACCGGCCGCGATGATCTTCCCGTGGTGGATGATCGCGACGCGCTCGGCGAGCATCTCGGCCTCTTCGAGGTAGTGGGTGGTGAGGAACACCGTCCGTCCCTCGCGCTTCAGCGTCCGGATGACCGCCCAGATCGCGCGCCGCGCCGTTGGGTCGAGACCGGTGGTCGGTTCGTCGAGAAAACAGATCTCGGGGTCGTTCGTGAGCGCGAGGGCGAGGCCGAGCTTCTGCTTCTGTCCGCCGGAGAGGGTGTCGAACCGCGAGTTCGCCTTGTCCGCGAGGGCCACGCGTTCGAGGAGCTCGATCGGGTCAACGTTCGTCCCGAAGAGGGATCGGTAGTACACGATCGCCTCCTTCGGGGTGATCTTCTCGAAGAAGCGGAAGTCCTGGGGGATGACGCCGATCCGCCGGTGAAGTTCCGTGCCGTCGGTCCAGGGGTCGAGCCCGAGGACCTGGACCTCCCCGGCGGTGCGTTTCCGAAGTCCCTCGAGGATCTCGGTGGTCGTCGTCTTGCCGGCCCCGTTCGGCCCGAGGAAGGAGAAGACGGTCCCGGTCGGCACCGAGAAGCGGATCCCGTCGACCGCGGCGAGCGGGCCGTAGCGCTTCACCAGGCCACTCACCTCGATGGCGGCGGGCATCGGCCCTGCTCTGGTGCTGAAGGTTAATACGTCTCGCGGGCGCGGGAGCCCTGGGTTCTCTCGATTGCTCCGCGCGCGCGGACGTTGCGCTCTCCGCAACCGGAACGGGGCGAGAAACGATTTATCCCGCCCGCACCCCCCACGGACCTCGCACCTCCACCACCATGGTCCGTTCGTTCGGCGAAGCGCTGGGTCGGTCGCCCCTCTTCTTTGAGCCGGTGGTGTCGCCGGCGAGGACACCGACCCACCGCGCGGAGGAACGCACGGAGGCGGTCCTGCGCCTCATCGAGAGCGTCCCGCGCGTGGACGCGCTCGACATCCCCGAGCTCGTGGACGAGAACCACGAAGGGCATCCGCACTACCGCTCGGGAGATCTGCGCGGCTACGCCCGGACGCTCGCCGAGCGGACCGGCCGGGCCGTCGTCCTCAACAAGGTGGTGGCGTACCTTC
>JASHUP010000229.1 GCA_030039915.1 Thermoplasmata archaeon
CCGGCTCGCGCGAGGGGCAGCGTGGACGCTCGACCGAGACCCCGAGCCGGGGAACGCATCCCGGGTGTTTGTCGAAATCCCCGGCTTTGAGGCGGCTGCCCGGCCGGGAGACCCGATTCTCCTCGGTGACGGGGACGTCGAGCTCTCGGTCGAGGAGGCCGACTCGGCCTCGATACGCACCCGGGTCGTCAGCAGCGGGGTGGTCCGTTCGAATGCCGGCGTATTCCTCCCCAGGGCCCGCTTGCGAAGCACGGTCTTCGGACCGAAGGACCGGGACGGGGCGGCCCTTGCGCTCGAAGAAGGATTCGACTATCTCGCGCTTTCGTTCGTCCAAGACGAGAGAGACGTCCTCGCGGCGCGACGATGGCTCGACGCACGCCCGGGCGGGTCGTCGATTGGCATCATCGCGAAGATCGAGCGTGCGGAGGCCCTGCGCGGGATCGACGGGATCCTTCGCGCCGCGGACGGGATCATGGTCGCCCGAGGCGACCTCGGGATCGAGGTACCGTTAGAGCGGCTCGCCCTCGAGCAGAAGATGTTGATCCGTCGCGCCAACGCCGCGAGCCGTTTCTCGATCGTCGCGACCCAGATGTTGCTCAGCATGTTGAACTCGCCCCGGCCCACTCGTGCGGAGGCGACGGACGTCGCGAATGCCGTTCTCGACGGGGCCGACGCCGTCATGCTCAGTGAGGAAAGCGCCGTGGGCCAGTACCCGATCGAGGCCGTTCGCTGGCTCGACCGGATCTCCGTGGCCACCGAAACTCGGTTCGACCCCCGCCCCGGACGGGATGCGGTCCGCCCGTCGGAGGGAGCGGTGGCGGAACTCTCAGTCGCGAGGGCGGCGGTCGACCTTGCCGAGAACGTCGGCGCCCGCGCCATCGTGACCCCGACCCACTCCGGGCGGACGGCCCGACTGATCGCCACCCTGCGTCCGATGTGCCCCGTTCTCGCGCTCTCCAGCTCCCTGGCGGTTCGCCGTCGCCTCGCCCTCGTTCGCGCGGTACGCTCGTTTCCGGCGCTCGAGCACAGCAACCTCCAATCGCTCCGGCGGCGGTCGCTCGAGCTCCTCCAAGAGGTCGAGTCGGGTGGAACCGGCCCGATCGTGCTCACGGCGGGCTATCCGGTCGAAGGCCGACCGACGAACCTCGTGACGGTGGTCGAGCCGGATGCGCGGCGCTCAGGACGAGAGCGTCGGCGCCGCCGGCGGCACCCCTCCGGAACGGGGAACGCGTAGGAAGAGCAGCAGCGGCAGGAATCCCGCGGTGAGTGCTGCGGCGAACACCCACGCCACCTCGTAGCCCACGGTCCCGGCCACCACCCCGAAAACGACCGCGAAGAGGCTTCCGAGGAACAGCTGGATCGCGTTGACGAAACCTAGGGCGAGCGCGAGGTGCTCCCCGGCTCCTTCCGCGAGGTACGTGGGAACGAGATAGAGGACCGCGAACATCACCCCGTCCGCGAAACCGAGGAAGACGAACAACGGCCAGATCAGGTCGAGGGGAAGGAAGGGAATCAGAACGATGCCGGCTGCCGCACTAAGAGACCAGAGCACGAGGATCCTCCGCATGTCGGCCCGCCGTTCTGCGAGCCAACCCCCGATCGGACCTCCGAACACTTCGGTGATGATCATCACGGTCGGGATGCCCGCGGCGACCGCGATCGGCCACGTCGGGTGAACGGTGGTCGCGAATTGTACAAAGTATTGGGCTACCACGTAGAACGCCGCCCAAACCCCGCTGAGACCGAGAGCGAGGGCCCAGAGGTTTCGAGATCGCAGGATCGGTAGCCCTCTCTTCCAGGCGGCTCTCCAGCTCGGGGGCGCTCCGGCGACTTCTAGCGGCGGGAGAACGGCCGCCGCTCCCAGCGCGACCGCGAGGAGGGCGATCCCGCCCACCGCAAGAGCCCACGGCCATCCCCACGCCGCGCCGACGAGGGCGCCCACGAACAGCCCGGCCCCCGACCCGATGCTGAACCCCGAGTTGTAGATCCCGATGACGGGACCCCGGCTTCCGGTCGGATAGTACGACGAGACGAGCCCGAGCGCGGGAGCGAAGAAGAACGCTGCCCCCGCGCCCGCGCCGAACCGGAGGACGGCGAGGACGACCCAGTTGGGGGAGAGTGCGGAGGCAACGCAGAACGCGCCCATGAGGCCGAGCGCGAGAATGGAGGTCAGGCGGTACCCCCAGCGCATCGCGAACAAGCCGGCCGGAATCTGGAAGACCCCCGCGCCGACCAAGAACGCGGCCAGGACGATCCCGAGCTCGGCGGTGGTCGCGTCGAGATGGTTTCCGATGAGCGGCAGCACCGCGCCGACGTTGTACCAGCTGAAGGCGTAGACGATTCGTGCGAGCACCAGCATGCTCGCCGCCGCGCGGCGGGCGGTCGGGTCAACGTCGGTCACTTCGGGTCCGTCCCCAGAAGGCCGTGAGTCTCGAAGTAGCGAAGGAATCCCTGCGCCGCGAGCTCGTAGCCGGAAATGAGGGACTCCCGGTCGTTCGGTCCCGCGCGCGCAAGCGCGTCGGCATCGTGGATCTTGAGCCGGTCGGTGACAAAGCTCAATTCGGGCCGTTCCCGGGCAGCGGCCAACGCAACGTCCCGCCACTCCTCGACCACCTTGCGGTAGCGTGCGAGATCGGCCGCACCGTCCGGGCTCGGACCGAAGTGGCTGAAGAGGACCTGTTGAGGCTCGGTCCGTGCCATTTCCTCGAGGCTCGTGAACAGCTGGTCGAGGTCCAGGTCGGGCGGGGGGACCGCGGGGCGCAGGTGGGAGGACCCTTCGAGTCGGACACCGGCGCCGTCGCCCGTGAAGATTCCGCGCAGCGCCGAGTCGAAGAAGGCGAGGTGGTGTCGGGCATGTCCCGGGGTCGCGATCACCCGAAGATCGCCGCCGGCGAGGGGGAAGCGCTCCCCGCCGCGCAAGGATAAGATGCGGCGAGAAGGGACCGGGACGATCGTGCCCCACAGTTGGTCCGATGCGGCGCCCCACGCGCGTCGGGCGCTAGCGACGAGGCGCGTGGGATCGACGAGGTGCGGGAGCCCGAGCTCATGAGCGTAGAACGTCGCGTTCGGAAAAGAGTCGACGACCGCGCCCATCCCCCCCGCGTGGTCGAGGTGGATGTGGGTGACGAAGACGTGACGGACCTCTTCGTTGGACACTCCGGCTCGAGCGACGGCCGCGAGCAAGGAGGTCCGGCACGTCGAGGGCCCCGTCTCGACCAGAGCGAAGCCATCCTCTTCGGGGAGGAGGTAGGCCGCGACCAAACCCTCCGTATCGCGAAAATCGAGGTCGAGGAGCTGTCGACCCTGACCGAGTTCGATCACCCGTGGCCCGGACATCGTCGCGACCTCACCACGCGAGGAACGGCGACCCATACGAGAAGTACGCGAGATAGTTCACCGCGAGGAAACCGACCGCACCGGCGAAGGCAACGGCCCATCGGCCCGAGCCCCATCGAAGGACTTTCGCCCCGTCGAGGGGACCGAGCGGAAGCAGATTGAACGTCGCGAAGAGCGTGTTGATCCACGCGAGGAAGAGCAGGGCGCCGGACACCGTGAGTTCGCTGCGGAACGTCGCCAGGGACCCCGCGTAGAACCCCACAGCGAACAGAAGATTCGAGACGGGGCCCGCGAGGCTCGTCTCTCCCCAGCCGCGCACATCCCTCGGGTCCATCCCCTGGACGACCGTGGCGCCCGGCGCAGCGAAGAGGAATCCGGCGACCGAGGTAAGGATCGAGAGAAAAAGGCCCGTGGGCCACATTCGGAACTCCGCCCAGTAGCCCAATCGACGAGCGACCAATTTATGGGCCATCTCGTGCGCGATGAAGCCCGTGAGGGCGGCGGCGACCGCGATGAGAACGTAGTAAACGGCCACCGGGGCGAGCAGTCCGGCGAGAGAACCCTGGTAGAGAAACCCCCGTCCGCTCAGGATGATGACGAGGTCCAAGGTCAGGACGAGGAACGCGATCGTGATGTGGACGAGCTCGGTTCGCGACGTCGGCTTGGATGCGAGCGGAGGAGCCGCGGGACTCCAAACGCTGTAGGTGTAGGGCCCCTGACTCACGCACTCACCTTCGGTGCGGGGGGCTCGAACGTCGTCACCGGCATCGGTCCCTTGGGCGACCCTCCATCGAGCAGACGACGGATCAAGTCGAGGCCGTCGGCGATTCGGGGTCCGGGCCGGCTGAAGTACGCCTCATCGGCGACGAACGTCCCGAGGGGAGGAGCGATCGAGTGGATTTCGTCCGCGAGGCGTGGACTCTCCAGCTCTCGAAGGGATCGTTCGACCGAGAAACTGCACGGGCTGAGTACAACCAGATCGGGGGCGATCGCCCGGAGGTCCGACCAGCTCGTCCGAGTGCCGGGTTGGGCGGCGCGTGGCCCGACCGGGACTCCCCCCGCGGCGGCGATCAGGGAGGGAGTCCAGAGCCCGGAAAGGATTGGCGGGTCGAGCCACTCAACGACTGCCACCGACTGCCCCGTCGGGGGCCGCGCGGCGGTCCGGGCCCGAAGCGAATTCGCGAGTTCCCGACCGCGATCCGACTCTCCGAGAGATTGCCCAACGGTCTCGACTGAATCCCAGACCTCGGAAAGGCGCGTCGGACGCAGCGACACGACCCGCGGGAAAACTCCGGCGAGGGCACATGCCTCGACCACTTCCTCCTCGGTCACCGAACAGACGCCGCACAGGTCCTGGGTCAGGAGGAGGTCTGGACGCAGCTCCTGCAGGAGCGCTTCGTCGAGCTCGTAGAGGCTCTCACCACGACTTCGCGATTCCCGGACCCGGGCATCGATCTCGTGCGACGGTCGCTCACTGTCCAGGGTCCGGGGTCGCATGACGGCCGGGAGATGTCGGACCTCGGAAGGGTAGTCGCACTCCGAACTTCGGGCGACGAGCTCGCCCCCGTGGCCGAGGGCAAAGACGATCTCCGTCGCGCTCGGCAGGACCGAGATGACCCGCATCGTCCTCCGCCACGATTCCGAGGCGGAATCGACTTACTTACGTTTGCGGGGCCGACTCGACCCCCTCGGCAACGGGCGGGGTTTCGGTGTCGAACGACGGGTCGATTTCGTTATTCTGGTCGGCCGGGGCCGAGCCCGTGGGCGAGACGCTCGAACGGAGGGAGGCGATGACCCCGTCGCTGAGTCGGCGCTCTCCGACGGAGAGGGAGGCGGGGGCGGAGGCAGACCCAGGTGCTTGCAGAGCGAGGTCTCCTGCTCGAAGGAGAGGCCCAATCGTCGTGCTTCCAGACGCTCCTCGTCTCCCTTCGGCTTCTCTCCGGTCCGGGTAAGGGAAACCGCATGCAGGAACCGCAGTTGCGGTTCCTCCGGCGTTTTCAGGAGCAGCGCCTCGATCTCGCTCCTCGCGCCGGACCAATCGCCGAGGTCGATGAGGGCCGCAAGGAGGTGGGCTCGCACCTCGTTCCGGCCCGCGTCCTCGGCGAGCAGCTTTCGGTAGACGGCGATCTCCTCCTTCGGTCGCCCCCGCGCGCCGAGGACCGCGCCCTCTCCGAGGCGGGCCTCGACGTCGTCCGGACGAACCGCGAGCACTTCGTCGAAAGCTCGCTCTGCGTCGTCGACGAGGCCGAGTCCGAGAAGCGCGCGACCGACTCCAACCTTCGCCGGCAAGAATCCCGGTTTGAGCTCGGAGGCCTGTCGAAAGAAGCGCAACGCGAGCGCCGGTACGCCCCAATCCAACCATGCCCGCGCACGGTGAACGATCCCGTCGAGCTGTTGGGCGCTCGGGAGAAGTCGTCGGGCCTCTTTCGGAGGGGAGCGGGGAGCTTCCCCGAGGTACGCCTCGAGTCCGAGCTGGCGGGCGAGCTCGGCGAACCGAGCTCCCTCCACGAGCGTCCCCCCCTTACTCACTACCTCCTGCGCGATCGCGAGCGGGAGGTGGCCCGGCGTCAGCACGACCAATCGGGCAGCCGGGCTCGCGTCCCCGCCGAGAAGTCGCTGAACGGTCTCGAGAGAGACGGTGTTCGGGTCTTCAAGGAACGAATAGAGGAATCCATCGCTCGTGCGGAGCGTCAGGCCTTCCGGCGTTGGTCTCGCGGCGTCCAGTCGCTGGCCCATCGCCTCGACGAGGGCTCCCGAAAGCGTCACGAACGTGGCCGATGCCATCGCGTCGGCGAACGCCCGGTCCGTTAAATAGGATGGACGTCCAGAAGCAGCTGCCGTGGACCTCGCCGCGCTCTACCGCCTTCTTCCCTCGCTCGAGCAGGAGTTAACCTCCTCCTACCTCAGCGCGGCGCGAGCCGCGCCTCGAGAAGTGCGACCGTATCTCGAAGTCAACCGCGAGTTCACGCTGCGCGGCGGCAAGCGTTTTCGCGCGATGCTCGTGCTCGCGGGGTACCACATCGCCAGCGGACGGAACCCCCGTCCCGCGCTGCCGGTCGCCGCCGCTCTCGAGCATTTCCAGAGCTGGATGCTGATCCACGACGACATCATCGATCACGCCGAGGAGCGTCGGGGCGGGCCGTCCGTGCACCGCTCGCTCACCGCCGCTCACCGGCGGGAGCGCCTCGAGGGTTCGAGCGAGGAGTACGGGGTCGGGCTCGGGATCACCCTCGGCGACCTCGAGGAACCGTTCACCGTCGAGGCGCTCGCGAACGCGACCTCTTCTGCGGAACACCGCCTCGCCGCCGTCCGCGAGTATGCCCGGATGACTCGCCTCACGGCGTACGGGCAGCTCCTCGACATCCGCAACGGCGCCCTCGATCCCGGCTCGGTCCGCGAGGACGACGTGCTCGCGGTGCACCGGTTCAAGTCCGCCATCTACACGGTCGTCTCTCCGCTCAAGATCGGGGCGTTGCTCGGGGGCTTCCCCGGTCGCCGTCTCGGCGACCTCGAGACGTTCGGTATCAACATCGGGGTCGCCTTCCAGCTCCGAGACGATGTCCTGGGCGCGGGATTCGACGCCGAGGCATCGGGGAAGAGCTCGAACGACCTCGTCGAGGGCAAGCGCACCCTGCTGGTGGTTCGCGCCTGGGCCGACGCGTCCGAGACCGACCGCCAGCGCCTCGCGCGAGTCTTGGGGAACGCTCAGGCGATGCCGGAGGACATCGAGCGGGCCCGCAGCGTGATCCGCGAGACGGGGAGCCTCGCCTATTCCGAGCGGCGGATCGAGGAGCTCACGCGCGTCGCGCTCCGCTGCGTCGACCGCAGTCGTACGATTCCGCCCGCGCGGAAGCCGCTCTTGCACGAAGTCGCGGACCGATTGGTCCGGCGGAAGTCGTAGGTCGGAGAAGGTTCAGCTCTCCGATTCCGGAGAGCCTTGCGATTGGGCGGGCACTCCGGCGTTCTGGAGCGCCTGAGTCAGATCCTGCTGCATCGAGGTGTAGCGCTCCTTGAGGTGGTTCTCCTGGCGCTCGACCGCCTTCAAGCGCACTTCGGCCGTCTCTTTCTCCTCGCTGAGGAGGTCCTCGACTTCCTTTCGGTTCTTCGCCCGGACGAGCAATCCCCCGATCGGTCGATAGATGACGACGTCCTCGGGGAGGGACTTCAACTCCTCGAGAGTGTGGGTGACCTCGCGCAGTTTCAAGTCGACCTGCATCCGTTGCTGCTGGACCGCGCCGAGTTCTTGCTGGAGTCGCTGAAACTGGCGGATGTCGTTCTGCAGCTTGGCGGGCAGGGCCACGGGCGGGGTGACCGGCCGACCGACTTAAGCGCTTCGCAACCGGGTCGCGCTTGTCGACGCTTGCACCGGCCGCCCGGCGGCGCGGGCGGTCGCCAGCGCGAGGTGGATCCAGCCGAGATACGTGTTGAGCGCCGCCCGCATCGCGCCGGAGTCCCGGGCCGAGATCACGAGCTCCAACGACCCGTCGGACCCGCGCCGCAGCTCGGCGTGAGCCCGAGGCACCTCTCGGGTCGCCTCGGGGCCGAGCGCTTCGGCGAGCCACTCGACCAGTTGGGGACGATCGGGCCGGACCGTGATCGAGGCGGTCCAGGCCGTCGACTCGGTCATCGCGCCAGGCGGCGTTCGACGTGGGCGATGACGCGGTCCGTCTTGATCGCGGCAGCACTAACGTAGGCGGCGGGGTCGAGGAGGCTGTCGATTTCCTCCGGCGAGAGATGGTCGCGCACGGTCGCATTCGCCTTCGCCCGTTCGACCAAGGAGGGTCCTTCCGCCGAGGCCTCACTCATCGTCCGCAATAGCTCGTGCGCTTCTGAGCGCGCGAGACCTTTCTGGGTCAGGGCGAGCATCAAGCTCTCGGTCATGGCTCCTCCTCCGGAGCGCGCGATCTCCGCGGCCATTCGACCGACATCCACCCGCAGTCCGCGGAAGACTTCCGTGAGCTTCGTCAGAAGGTCGTCGGTCAGCACGATCGAATGCGGGAGGACGATCCGTTCGTTGGCCGAGTTGGCGAGGTCGCGCTCGTGCCACTGGACCATGTTTTCGAGCGGGGGCAATGCGAAGGCGCGGACCAGGCGCGCGAGGCTTGTGACGTTCTCGGAGACGATCGGATTCCGTTTCTGGGCCATGGTCGAGCTTCCGACCTGGTGCGCCTCGTCGAACGGTTCGGCCACCTCGCCGATCTCCGTTCGTTGGAGGTTGCGGACCTCCGTGGAGAGCCGCTCGGCGGTCGACGCGACGAGGGCGAGGAAGTTCGTGAACTCCGCGATCCGGTCCCGTCCGACGATCTGAGTGGGAGCTTCGTCCGCTCGTAGGCCGAGCAGCTGCATGACTCCTCCCTCGATCTCGCTCGCTCGAGAGCCAAATCCCGCTCCCGTGCCGACCGCCCCTGCCATCTTGCCGACGGCGAGCCGTGGAAGGAGCTCGTCCAGGCGGTCCCGGTGACGACTCACCTCGGCGGCCGCCACCGCGACCTTGTACCCGAAGGAAATAGGAACGCCATGCTGCCCGTGCGTCCGTCCGACTTCGGGAGTGGCCCGGTGCCGGCGGGCGAGCTCGACCAGCGCCCGCGCAAGATCGGTCAGGTCGGCTCGCACGACGGCCGCGCTCTCCTTGAGCTCGAGCGCGAGCGCGGTGTCGGTGATGTCGGCGCTGGTGGCACCGAAATGGACCCAGCGGCCAGCGGGACCGCTCGCTTCGGCGAGGGCCCGGGTGATCGCCATCACGTCGTGCCGGAGCGACCGCTCGAGCTCATCGACCCGAGCAAGGGGAACATGCGTGAGGTCCGCGGACCGAGCGATGGCGGCCGCCGCGTCCGATGGGATCACTCCGAGTTCGCCCTGCACCTGAGCGAGAGCCGCCTCCACACGCAGGGCCCGCGTGAGACGCGCGTCGCGCGAAAAGAGGTTCCGGACCGACTCTCGTCCGTAGCGAAATTCGAGTGGGCAAAAAAGAGAACCCGCCTCGTTCGTCACACCCGGAGAGCCGCCGCTGGGTATATATTCGTATTCGGGCGGACGGGCCCGGTCCCCCGTCGAGCCGGCTCCACCGCCCATCTATTCAGGGGGATTTAGGATGGCCGAACGGACGGGGGAGATGCCCGGCATTCTGGTCGCGCTCGGCGGCAACGCCCTTCACCGGGCTGGCGGCCGAGGCTCGTGGGACGAGGCGCGGCTGCAAATGCGCCAGGCGGTGGGCGTCCTCGCGGAGATCGCGGCGGGGCACGAGGAGCTCGTTCTCTCGCACGGGAATGGACCCCAGGTCGGCGCCCTCCTCCGACAGAACGAGCTCGCGTCGCGGGAGATCCCGGTTCGCCCGATGGACGTCCTGGGCGCGGAGACCCAAGGACAGATCGGATACCTCATCCAGACCGAGCTGACTCCCGCCCTGCGCCGGCGCAAGGTCGACCGATCCGTACTAACGGTCATCAGCCGTACCGAGGTGTCCGCGTCGGATCCGGCGTTTGCCCATCCGTCGAAGCCCGTGGGCCGTTTCTATCCGGAGGATGAGGCCCGCGTCCTGCGCAAGCAGTACGCCTGGGCGATGCGGTACGACGGCGCGCGCGGCGGTTGGCGTCGGATCGTCCCCTCCCCCCGTCCGGTGCGCTGGGTCGAGGGGGGAGCGGTGCGCGCGCTGCTTGAATCGGGACTCGGAGCGCGGTGGATCCCTGTCGTGGCCGGGGGAGGTGGGATTCCGGTCGTGCGTCGGCCCGATGGGACTTACGAAGGAGTGGAAGCGGTCATCGACAAGGACCTCGCCGCCTCGCTCGTCGCTCGCGAGCTGGGGGTCGACACCCTCGCGGTCGTGACAGACGTCCCGGGCGCCGCGGTCGCGTTCGGGAAGCGAGGCGAGCGTTGGTTGGCGAAGGTCTCCCGAAGCGAACTTATCGAGCTCTTTCAGCGAGGAGAGTTCGCAGAAGGTTCCATGGGCCCGAAGGTCGAAGCGGGTCTCGAGTTTCTCGCCGGCGGTGGTCGTCGGTTCGTGATCACGGACATCCCCTCCCTGGCACGCGCGCTGCGCGGGGAGGCCGGAACCCGCGTGGAGGCCTAACGCGTCGGCCGCTCTGCGGCGCTCGCGAGCGCCGCCACACCGGTGCCGTACTGGATTGCCCGCTTTCGCCGTCCGGCGAGTTCGGCCGGAACGCCCCGTAGAATCGACCATTCTCGAAAGAGGCGCTTCGGGTTCGTCGCGGGGAGTCTTCGGGCGATCGGAACACTGAGCGCGCTTTCGATGAAGCCGGGGGCCAGAAAGGGAGCCACGATCTCCTTACCGGTGCGTTCGGCGATCCGACGGGTGCGTGGCCAATCGACGGCGAGGAGTCGATCGAGGTCGGCACGAACTCGGATCTCGGCCTCGGCGGAGCTCATGCCGGCGTAATGCGCGTACCCCAGGAACAGCTCGTCGGCCCCCTGTCCGCAAACCAGGGTGTCGGCGGGAGCGCGTTCGATGGCAAGTGCGAGCGAGAGAAGCACCGTGCGGACCACCCACGGCACGCCGCCCAACTCCTCGACAAATCGGAGGGATGCGTCGTGAACGTCGCCCCCGTCGATGGCGATCCCCCGCCAAGGAAGGTCGAGCAGCCCCGCTCCGCGTTGGCCCGCGAGCAGGTCGGGGCTCCCCGGCCGACCGACCGTGCACAGGGTGAGCTCGGGGCGGCGGCGCAACTCCCACGCGAGAAGCGAGGAGTCGATTCCACCGGAATACAGGACCGCGAGCGCTTCCGTTCCGTTCAACACGGGCTGGAGCGACTGCTCGAGAGCCCGGTCGAGATCATGGAAGAGCCGAGATGTCTCTGGATCCGGGGACGTCACCGCGGGCTCCGATCGCCGACCCCGACGTACTGTCGGACAGAGTATTATGCAGCCCCCCGATTCGTGGCTCGTGGCTTCCGGCGATCATGGCCGGTCTCGGTCGATCCGGCGGGCTCTCTTCGTGGACCGGGACGGTACGTTGAATCCCGACCTGCACTACTTGAAGGATGCCGAGCGTCTCGAGCTCTACCGAGGCGTCGGGGACGCACTCTCACTCGCGCACGATCACGGTTTCATCGTCCTCTGCGTCACCAATCAATCCGGAGTTGAGCGGGGCCTGTACTCGCGAAGCGATGTAGAACGAATTCATGAGCGGCTGAACGTGCTGCTCCAACCCCATCGAGCCCGTGTGGACGGATTTTACTACTGTCCACATGCCCCCGAAACGAAGTGCGAGTGTCGCAAACCCGGGACCCTGCTCTTCCGTCAGGCTCGGGAGGATTGGAATATCGACTTCTCTACGAGTGCGATCGTCGGGGACCGAGACTTGGACGTCGAGGCGGGCCACGCGCTCGGGCTCTTGACCGCCCGCGTGACCCCGCCCGGGCACGACGGAGCGCCCGCGTTCGAGCCTTCCGAGCTCGGGGTGCCCGCCGAGGTGAATGCGGGTTCCTTCGCGGCCGCGGTCGCCCGGATTCTCGCCCGAGGGTGACCCGTTCGGCGGGGGCGGGCGCGCCTCGAAGGCGTTAAACGCACCACCTGTTGGCGGCCGCGGGAGACTCAGACTTGCTGCCCTGGACATCGGCCGTCGTCGGGATAGCTGCGACCGCCATCCTGGCGTTGGCGGCCGTCCTCGCGCGCGCCCTGACGCCCGCAGCGGGGGCGGTGGCGGCCGGTTTCGGGGTGGTCATCGTCGTCTTCGCCGGATTCGCCTACCTCGCGCTGCTCATCTTGTTCGTCGCGGCGAGCGTGCTCGCCACGCGCTACCGATTTGAGGACAAACGACGGCAGAACCTGCAGGAGGGTCGAGGCGGCGAGCGTGGGGTTTCGAACGTGGTCGCGCATATCATCATCCCGACCGGGATCGCGACAGCGGGGGGCTTGCCTTCTCCTCTGCTCAGCCCTTCGGTCACCGCCCTCTTCTTCGCGAGCGCGCTCGCGTTCGGTGGAGCCGACACGTTCGCGAGCGAGTTCGGCGTGCTCTCGGGGCGGGCGCGCAGCATCCTCACCGGCCGAGACGTCCCACCCGGAACCAACGGGGGGGTCTCGCTGCGCGGCGAGGTCGCCGCGCTCGTCGCCTCGGTGACAACTGCGCTCGTGGGTCTCGGCCTGTTCCTTGTATTCGGTACCCCCGTGCCGAACGCGCCCCTCTTCGTGATAACGGTCCTGGCCGCCGGGTTCGTGGCCTGCCAGGTCGATTCGATCCTGGGAGAAACGCTCGAGAACCGAGGAATCCTCAACAAAGGTTCGACGAACTTCCTCGGAATGCTATCGGCCGTCGGCTTCGCGGCCGTCGTGCTGGCCCTCGCGAGTGGAGTCGCATGAGCCGCATCGGGCGGGTCCCGCCGGGCTCGGTTGTCCTCCTCTCGGGTGGAATGGACTCCGCCACGTGCCTCGCGATTGCCAGCCGTTCGCATCGCCCCGTGCACGCGTTGACCATCCTCTACGGACAGCGGCACGCCCGGGAGATCCGGTCGGCCCGAGCGCTCGCGCGGCACTACCGCGTCGCTTCCCACACCGTCCTTCGTCTTCCCCTCGCCCCCTTGTTACGGTCGGCGCTCACGGACGCATCCCGTCCTCTTCCCTCCCGACCCAAAGGCGGGCGCAGGATCCCGTCCACCTATGTCCCCGCTCGCAACACCATTCTGCTATCGGTCGCCCTCGGCTATGCCGAGAGCCACCGGCTTGGTCGGATCTACCTCGGCGCGAACGCCATCGACTACTCCGGATATCCGGACTGCCGCCCGGAATACCTTCGAGCGTTCGAACGCCTCGCCCGGCTCGCGACCCGCGCGGGCGTGGAGCGGGGGGAAACGGTCCGCGTGGAAACTCCGCTCCTTCGGCTATCGAAGGCGGAGATCGTGCGTCGAGGGAACCGGCTCGGCGTCCCCTGGCGGCTCACCTGGAGCTGTTACGCCGGGGGCCGGATTCCCTGCGGAACGTGCGACGCCTGCCGGCTCCGGGAAAAGGGGTTCCGCGAAGCCGGCATCGTCGACCCGGTCCGGTCGATCTAGGCCGCCGCCGGGGTCGCCGGAGCTGCCGGCGGAACGACCGACGTGCAGAACGAGCAGCGCTTCGCCGCGATCGGAATGGTCGAGAGACACTCCGGGCAGGTTCGGGTCGTGGGCGGGGCCGCGGCGGCCTTGGCCGCCGCCTTCGCCGCCTTAGCCTCTTGATGCCGCTGGTACGGGAGGGCGATCAGGAAGAAGACCACGACGGCCACCGTGACGAAGCTGATGAGCGAATTGAGGAACGCGCCTTGCATGAACTCGCTTCCGTTGACGATGGAGACCCAGCTCGCGAAGTTGAACTTGCCCGCCACCCCGATGAGCGGCGTGATCAGGTCCGAGACCAGCGCTGTGACGAGCGCGGAGAACGCCGCGCCGATCACGAACGCGATCGC
>JASHUP010000230.1 GCA_030039915.1 Thermoplasmata archaeon
CGTAGGTCTCGAACAGGTCCGCGGCCATGCCGGCGCAATCCCCGACGTTATCCCCCACGTTGTCGGCGATGACCCCGGGGTTGCGCGGATCGTCTTCGGGGATGCCGGCTTCGACCTTCCCGACGAGGTCCGTCCCGACGTCCGCGCCCTTGGTGTAAATCCCACCTCCCACCCGGGCGAACAGGCTCATGAGGGAAGCACCGAAGAGGACTCCAACCATGTCGAGGACGTCCCCTCCGAACGCCCAGTAGAACCCGATGAGTTCGAGGAGCGCGAGCCCCGCCACCGACATCCCGGTGACGCTGCCCCCTCGGAACGCGTAGGCCATGGTCGCCCCCAGGTTGCCCTTCGTGGCGTTGGCCGCGGTGCGGACGTTCGCCCGGATGCTCACCAGCATCCCCACCGCGCCGGCGAGGGCGCTGCCCGCCACTCCGAAGATGAACCCGACGGCAAGGCGGGGTCCGTCGCCCGAGATCCCGAAGGCGAAGGCGATGATGACGGTCAGCGCGACCGCTGCGATGAAGACAAACGTGTACTCGCGACGCAGGAACGCGATCGCCCCTTCGCGAATCGCGGCCGAGATCTCCCGCATTCGTTCGTTCCCCTCGTCTTCCCGAAGGACGAGGAGCGTCTGGAGGCCCGCGTAGGCAAGTCCCACGAGCGCCGCCAAGAAAATGAGGAGTTCCAGCTGTCCGGTCGATAGGTCCATCGGTTTTTTCCTCGAAATCTGAGGCGGCTCATAGGGGTCCACAATTAAACTTTGCCGGCTGACTCCCGACGCGCCTGTCGCCGGCCGGCGCTCAGTTCTATATGCTACCCCCGGCGTGTCGAACCTCGTGCAACCGACCGGGTCCCACGATTCGGAGATGCGGCGTTCCCGCGTTCCATGCAAGATCTGCGGGCGCCCGATCGAGCTGGTCCGGATGCGTGAGCACCTCCGGTCCGAGCACCAGGTCGGATCCTCGGACCTCGAGACGATGTACCTCGACGCCCGGATCGACGCGCGCCGTTCGCGTCGGTCCCAGCACCCGTAGCGCTACGGGTCGAATTCGCGCTTCGTGACGCGGCCGAGCACGTAGTCGAGGAACTCCGGCCGGGAGAGCGGACGGTTCTCTTTCGACCCGCGGACGCGAAGGGCCACCGATCCCTCGGCGACTTCCTTGTCGCCCAGCACGACGACATAGGGTATCCGTTCGAGCTCGGCGTTCCGGACGCGTTTCGACAGCGACTCCTCCGTGCTCGCAGCCGCGGCTCGCAGACCCCGGGCTTGCAGCTCTTCGACCAATCCTCGAGCGGCTTCGCTGTGCCGGTCGGTGACCGGAAGAACCCGCACCTGTAGCGGGGCGAGCCAAGGCGGAAGGCGTCCCCCAACGTGCTCCAGCAGCACCCCGAAGAACCGCTCCCAGGTGCCGAGGATGGTTCGGTGAACGACCACCGGCGTGTGCAGCTGACCGTCGGGTCCCTGATACGAGAGACCGAAGCGCAGGGGCATCTGGTAGTCGAGTTGGATCGTCCCCGTCTGCCAGGGTCGACCGAGACTGTCCCGGATGTGGATGTCGATCTTCGGCGCGTAGAAGCCCCCCTCACCGGGGGAGACGCGATACTTCACCCCGGAGGCTACGAGCACTCGCTCCAGCGTGGCTTCGGCCTTGTCCCACACCTCCTTCTCACCGAGGAACTTTGCCGGCCGGGTGGACAACTCGCAGCTCCACTCGAGTCGGAACGTCGAGAACGCGCGTTCGATCCACGTCAAGAGCGTCCGGATCTCGGGTTCGGCCTGCTCCTCGGTCACGAAGATGTGCGCGTCGTCCTGGACGAATTCGCGCACTCGGGTGAGCCCATGCAGTGTCCCGCTCGCCTCCAACCGGTGAAGCGGGGCGAACTCCGCGAGCCGCATCGGCAGCTCGCGATAGCTGCGGGCCCGTGACCGGAAGATCAGCATCGAGCCCGGGCAGTTCATCGGCTTCCAGCCGAAGGTGCGACCCTCGACTTCGCTCAGGAACATGTCCTCCCGGTAGTGCTCCCAGTGGCCGCTCGTCTCGTAGACCGACTGCGCGAAGAGGAGGGGAGTTCGAATCTCTTGATATCCGGCCGATTGAAGGTGCTCGCGAACGAACCGCTCGAGCTCGTGGACCACGATCATCCCGTTCGGGAGCCAGATCGGGAAGCCCGGCGCCTCGTCGACGAACGTGAACAACTCGAGCTTCGCGCCGAGGACACGGTGGTCTCGTGCCTCGGCCTCTGTCCGCATCTTGAGGAACTGATCGAGCTGAACGCGAGTGGGAAATCCGATTCCCCGGATTCGTTGCAGGGCGGGGGCGGTCGGGTCTTCGGGGGTGATGGCCGAGAATCCGAGTATGTGCACCCCTTGAAGCCACTCGGTCGACGGCACGTGGGGTCCGCGGCACAGGTCGGTGAAACTGCCCGTATCGTAGACCGAGACAAGCTCCCCTTCCGGGATCTCCGAAATGTACCGGAGCTTGTGCGGGTTTTTCGAGAACATGGACTGGGCTTCCGCCTTCGAGACCTCCCGCCGGACGAACGGCTCGTTCGCACGAATCGAGCGGTCCATCGATGCTCGTACGCCGTCCAGGTCGGCCGGGACCAACGGCCGAACGTCGAAGTCGTAGTAGAATCCATCCTCGGTCGGAGGCCCGTGGGTCGGCCGTGCATCGGGGACCGTCTCGACTAGGCCCTTGGCGACGAGGTGAGCCGAGGAATGCTGGAGAATGTCCCGGCCCACCCGATCTTCAAACGTGATGGGCGCGAGCGAGCCGTCCGACGGAAGCTGAAACGCGAGATCCACCGGAACCCCGTTCCAGAGAGCGGCCAGGGCCGATTTCCTTCCGCCCGGATTGACCTGTTCGAGCGCGTCACGCGCAGAAGTGCCGAGCGAGAACGACTCCTCCTGGCCGCCCGGAAAACGAATGCGGATGTTCGGTGCGTCGGGCATCGAATTGCCGATAGCGAGCGACCCGTCCTCCCCCTAAAAGGCTTGGGCGGGCGGTTCCACCTTCCGCGAGTAACCTCCTTCTCCCGCCTCCACCCGGTTCTGAACCTGGGGCAATGGACTGTGTGAAGCGAGAGCAAGCGCCCCGGGTCGGCGGCTCAGGGTCCATCCACGCACGCCGAAACCGCCCGACGATAGGCAGAGGCGACTACGGGGTCATCCTGGTGGAGCGAAGGGCGCTCTCGAGCAGTTTTCTCTCGATGATCGCAATCGATTCGGACAGGGCGGACTTGCTGCGGTCGAGCTTCTTGGCAAGGTCGGTCAGCGTGATCGCACGAGGGACGGCGAAGTAGCCGGCGGCCATTGCCTGCGCGAGCAGTTGACGCTGAGCTTCCGAGAGCGGCGGAAGGTGGCTCTTCAACGGGCGACTGCGGATGGACTCCACGGAGAAATTCGGGTCCACCTTGCGAGCGTACTCAAGGACAATCGAGGACTCGGATCGACGCGCGACGACTTCCCAGCGAAGGAAACCCCCTTCGATATGGAGCGGGAACTGGATCGGAAGTCCAAGCTCTCGGTACAGGTAGATGACGGGAGGGTTCCGGTAGGTGATCCGGTATAGGCACCCATCCCCGACTTCCGCGAGGCTATCGACGCGGATCACATCGGGAAGGGTGGCGATTTCTCTAGCCCAAACTCCGGCCGGCCGACCACTAATCCAGTAGTCGGAAACGGAGAGGTCCTTCGAGACATCCGACCGGTTCAAGATCTCGATCAGGAGCTCTGGGTGGGTTCCGGAAAAGAGCCCGAGTCCGAATGACTTCGGAACGCGGATCCGAAGCGTGGCGATCAGGAGCCGGTCGCCGGACCCTTCTTCGTCCTTGCGCCGGAGCTTTCGAAAGCGACTCGGCGTGGGGGGTCGACTCCCGCCCGTTCCGCGAGAGGCGGTCGGGGCGTTGGGCAGAACATTCGGAGCGGGATCGGTTCCGGAGGGGCGACCGGGCCTCCGTGCTCGATCCATCGCGCCGGTCCATCGGTCCCTCGCATATAAACGGAGGACCGGGCCTCCGTTTTCCCGCCGAAGGTCGCGAATCCGTCGTGCCTAGAACAACTCCCCCGAACGCCGTCTCAACCGAATCGCGAGCCAGACACGGAGGCCCAGGATGGCCGCGATCCCCGCGAGGATCGCCAACAATAAGTTCAGATTCGCGAGTCCGAGGGAACGCGCGGCCAGAACTACGCCGAGCACCCACACCACCACGCTTAGGTCCAACGCGCCGAGAATGAGAAGGACTCGCCCGAGCTGGCGTCGGGCTCGGGGTTCTGCGGGG
>JASHUP010000231.1 GCA_030039915.1 Thermoplasmata archaeon
TGCCCCCGGTCGTCGTCGGAGGCGCGTCCGGAGCGGTCCGGCGGGCCGAGGTCCTCGAGAGCCAAGTTCTTACTCCGGCATCGGGTCGCTCCCTCGTTCGATGGTCGCGCTCCAGCCGGGAGAGTCGGTGATCAAGTCCGGTCCCGTCCGATGGGTCGGCCGGGAAGGCGAGCGTCCCGGCGTGCTCACGCTCACCAACCACGCGCTCGTCTTCGATGGACCGGTACCTCAGGGACCCCCCGGTGGCGGGGGTGGCCCGGGCATGATGCGCCGGCGGGCATGGGCCGGACCGGGGCCGGGGCAACCGCCCGTTCTCGCCCCCGGAACGCTCCGGATCCCTCTCTGGCGATGCCGAGGGGCGGCCGCGATCCCCGGACCGTCGGGGTCCGACCTCGGAGTTCAGCTGCTCCAACGGAGCGTACTATTCCGAACGACCGAGGCGGACGCGTGGGCGCCGGCGATCCGCCAGGCCCGCGCGTCCGCGCCACCGCCTCCTCCGGGATGGATGGGACCGGGCGGGCGGATGGGCGGGACGCCCCCGATGCATTGCGACTACTGCGGTCGCACGAGCCCGCCCGGGTCGCTGAAGTGCGCTACGTGCGGCGCGCCTTTTGAGTAGACGGGGCGCGATCCGACACTCCCATCCTTTCTTGACCCACACGACCCTTCCGGTGCTCATGTACGGTCAGCGCTCCTGGGGCACTTTTTCGATCGTCGCGTGCGATTCCGCACGGGAGTACTGGGGGGCTGCGGTCTCCACGAAACCGCTCGCGGTCGGAGCCGTCGTTCCGTGGGCCGAATGGAAGGTCGGAGCGGTCGCGACCCAGGCGATGTCGAACTATCACTACGGGCCGGACGGACTCGCGCTGCTGCGCCAGAGGGTCCCGGCCGCAGAGGTCGTTCGTCGCCTCACTCGGGCCGACCCGCAGCGAGAGCATCGGCAACTCGGCGTGGTCGACCGGAACGGCCGGTCGGCCGCGTGGACCGGGAAGAAGTGCCGGGAGAGCGCTCTCCAGGTACTAGGCGAAGGATTCTCCTGCCAGGGGAACCTCCTCGCATCGGATCGGGTCGTACCGGCGATGGCCGCTGCGTTCGAGTCGTCCCGCGGCTCCCTCGCGCGCCGCATGCTCGCCGCACTGCGCGCCGGCGCGGCGGAGGGCGGCGATCGCCGGGGGATGGAGTCCGCGGCCCTCCTCGTCGTCCATCGACGCCCCTGGTTCGACCGCGCGTGGGGGGATCAATGGCTGAACCTGCGGGTCGATCAGCATCGACGGCCGATCGTCGAGCTCGAGCGACTGGTGGGCCTCGAAGAGGCGAACGTACGGCGGTTCCTCGCATGGCACACCCGGCAGGCGCGAAAGCGGCGGAAACGCTCGGGCTGACCTTCGTCCGTTCTCGAGCGTCGGCCCGGACCAACCGTTAAGTGGGGTGGGCTTTCCGGGCCGGTCGATGCGCGTCCTCGTCACCGGGGCCACCGGTTTTCTCGGCTCGTACATGGCCCGGCATCTGCAGGAGCGGGGAGACGATGTGGTCGGGATCCGCTTCGAGGACGGGCGACCGCACGCCCTCCCCCTGGCGCCCGGCGTGACGTACGAAACCCTCGACATCCGGGACACGGGGGCGGTCACCGCGCTCGTGAAGCACGTCGCGCCGGACGAGCTCTACCATTTCGCCGGTCAGGCGTTCGTGATGAAATCCTGGGAGGACCCGCGCCTCACGTACGACACCAACCTCACGGGGACGCTCAACGTGCTCGAGGCGATCCGGGCGGCGGGGACCCGGACCGCCTTGGGATTCGCCGGGAGCGGGACCGAGTACGGCGCTCCCGCGACCGTCCCCACGCCCGAGACCGCAGAGTACGCACCGCAGAGCCCCTACGCCGCGAGCAAGGTCGCCGCCGACCTCCTCTGCCGCCTCTACTTCGAGCGATACGGCCTCCGGGTGTTCCGCTACCGGATCTACGGCACGACCGGTCCGGGGAAGCTCGGCGACTCCTCGAACGATTTCGCCAGCCAGATCGCCGCGATCGAGCGAACGAAGAAACCCGGGGTCCTCCAGGTGGGGAACACCGATACGAAACGGGACATCTCGGACGTGCGGGATGCCGTTCGGGCGATGAGCCTGGTCCTTGCGAAGGGCGTGCCGGGGGAGGCGTACAACATCGCCCGGGGAGAGGCCCAGTCCATCCAGGAGAACATCGACCGACTGGTGCAGCTCGCGACCGTCTCCGTGCGGGTCGAAGTCGTCGAGGATCGACGCCGACCGCTCGACGAGCCCGTGCACTGGGCCGACATCTCCCGGCTACGGGCGCTCGGCTGGCAGCCCCAGCTCACGATCACGGACACCCTGAAGGACATCCTGGATCACTGGCGTCGGAAGTCGTCCGCCTCGAGCTGACCCCACGCCCTGGGCGAGGTTCGCTCGACGATCACGGTTTGGACTTCGGCTCCGGCTTCGCCGAGCCCTTGACCACGAGGACCGAACAGTTCACGTGATGGAGGATCCCGTCGGAGACGCTTCCCAGCAGGAAACGCCCCGCGCCGGTGAGACCGCGCGATCCGACCACGATGAGGTCGGGTCGGTGGTCCTTGGCGTACTCGACCACTCGGTCGACCGGATCGCCTTGGTAGAGCTCGGTCTCCACTTCGGGAACCCCGAGCGCGAGGATCCGCTTCCGCTGGGTCTCGAGGCGTTGCTTCGTCTCCGTGAGGATCGCGTCGAACGCGTCGCCGAGCGGAGCGGGGATCGCGAACCCCGGGGCGATCGCCGAGACGACGGTCACGATCGTCAGCTTGGCCCGGAATCTCTTCGAGAGGTCGACCGCCTCCTCGACGGCGGCGCGGGACGAGTCGGTCATGTCGTCGGCCACCAGAATCGACTTCACGTTCATCGTCGGGGAAGAGGGTCGGAGCGTTGATATCGATTCTCCGTGCGGGCGCCGTCAAGCCTAAGGCCTCCGGTCGCCCCCGGGCTCGCGATGGCAGCGAGCCCAGTCGGGCCGGGCCCACCGGTCGTGATTCTCGGGGCCGGCTACGCGGGGCTCACGGTCGCCGAGGAGGTGCACCGTCGCTCGAAGGGGACGGTCCCGGTCGTCCTCATCGACCGACACCCGCTCCACGTACTTCGGACGGAGCTCTACGAGGTCGGGCAGATCGCGGCGGCGGGAACGGACGTCGGCCGGTGGACGGTCTCGCTCGACCGGGTCTTCGGACGGACCTCCGTGACGGTCCGTCAAGGGATCGTGGAGGCGATCGACCTCGAACGTCGCGTGGTCCGACTCGAAGACGGGGAGGTCTCGTTCGGCGAGCTCGCGATCTGCCTCGGTAACGTGGCGGCGTACTACGGAGTCCCCGGCGCCGCCGACCACACGTTCAACGTCTACCGTCTGTCGGGAGCGCAGCGACTGGGGAAGGCGCTCGTCGAGATCGAGCGCGCCTCCCCCGAGCTTCCGGGAGAGCGGCGTCCCCGCATCGTCGTGATCGGAGGCGGCTCGACGGGCACCGAGCTTGCGGCCGAGGCGGCGACCACCGATTGGGCGAAGATCGTCGGGACACCGGTGCGACCGCCCGACGTGTATCTGCTCACGGGGGCGCTCCCCTTCCTGGCCGGCTTCCCGCCCCGACTCATCGACCATGCCCGGAAGATCCTCCACGAGATCGGGGTGACGATCGTGCACGGTCTCAATGTCGTGAAGGTGGAGGCGAACCGCGTGCATCTCGAGGACGGAAGTGTCCTTGCCTGCGACGCCGCGGTCTGGTGCGCGGGAGTCGAGGCCCCCGGGCTGGTCCGCGCGCTTGCGGTCCCGCACGGCCGGGGCGGACGGATCGCGACCGACGTGACGCTCGAGGTGCCGGGCCACCCGGGCGTGTTCGCCGTCGGGGACGTGGCGGAGTTCAAGGATCCGGTGACCGGGATGCTCGTTCCGGGGACGGCCCAGGCCGCGCTCGCCGAGGCTCGGACGGCCGCCCGGAACATCGTGGCCCGCGTCAACGGCCTCGACCTCGAGCCGTTCCGCTACCGGGAGCGCGGGGTGGTGGTCGCACTCGGTGTCGGCCGGGGCGCCGGCGTGCTGAGCCGCGTCACGATTTGGGGGAGTCCCGCCCGGCTGCTGAAGCGAGTCGTCGAAAAGGAGTATTCGCGCTCGGCCGAGCGAGGGGAGTCGTCCCGTCTCCTCTGAACGCATCGGAAGCGCTTTTTCGGAGTGGCCCTGTCCCGACCGCGATGAAGGCCCTCGTGCTCGTGGGCGGGTTCGGGACCCGGCTCCGACCGATCACCTACACGGTCCCGAAGCAGCTCATCCCGATCGCGGGGAAGCCGATGCTGTTCCACGTCCTCGACCTGCTGCCCGACGGCGTCGAGGAAGTGGTTCTCGCCACGGGATACAAGGCCGACGTGCTCGACGCGTTCGTCCGGACGCATCCCCACCGCTTTCCGATGCGGACCGTAGCGGAGGCCGAACCGCTCGGCACGGGCGGCGGGATGAAGAACGCGGGCGGCGACATGAGCGACCCGTTCTTCCTCCTCAACTCGGACGTCATCGCGCGGGTCGACCTCGCCGAGATGCTTCGACAACACACCGCGCGAACCGGCATCGGCACCATGGGTCTCGCGGAGGTCGAGGACCCGCGACCGTACGGCGTCGCGGCGCTCGACCCGGACGACCGCATCCGCCTGTTCGTGGAGAAACCAACGCTCGAGGACGCCCCGTCGCGATGGATCAACGCGGGGTTCGCGGTCTGGAACCGGGAGGTACTGGAGTCGATCCCTCCGGGTCGTCCGGTCGCGTTCGAGCGCGAGGTCGTTCCGGGACTGCTCGCCCGCGGAGTCTACGGCTTTCGGATCCACGGCTATTTCGATGACGCGGGCACGCCGGAGCGCATCCTCCGCGCCCAGCAACTGCTCTTCAACGACGGGCGAGGAGGGAAGGGCGGCTTGCCGAGCGGTGCGTTCGGCCAGGGGCCGGTGGCGCTCATGGCCGGGGCCCGGGCGGGCGGCGCGTCGTTCGGACCGTACGTGACCGTCGGCCCCGGGGCCACCGTAGAGGCGGGGGCCCACGTGGAGAACTCCATCCTCATGGACGACGTGGTGGTCGAGAAGAACGCGACCGTCGTGGGGAGCGTGCTCGGCCCGAAAGTGCGGGTGCGTTCGGAGCACCGGGTATCCGGTCAGGTACTCGGAGCGGACGTCGTCGTGTGACGCGGGTCGCTAGGAGAACGCGGCGCCGGTCACCGTGACCTTGACGGCCTCGTCGGGCCGACCCGCCAGCTGGAAGGCCCGGTCGATCTCGGCGAGCGGAACGCGGTGCGTCACGAGATCGGAGATCGTGAGCTCCCCGTGCGCCACGAGCCGATGCACCTCGGCGATATCCGGCTCGGTCGTGGCATAGGACGGGACGATGCGGACCCCCCGAAGGTAGAGGTCCTGAAGGTCGGCGTCGAGCCGACTTCCCGATTCGGGCAGCCCGAAGAGGTTCACCGTGCCGCCCCGGCGGACCAAGTCGGTCGCCGTTTTGGCGACCGAAGGGTGAC
This sequence comes from Thermoplasmata archaeon, assembly GCA_030039915.1. Next base: position 5,529 of record JASHUP010000231.1, read on the forward strand.
CGGTGGCCACGAC
>JASHUP010000232.1 GCA_030039915.1 Thermoplasmata archaeon
GTCCATCGACCGAACGACCCTCGTTTCGCGAGGATTTCTCCGAGGGACTGGGATACGTCCTCGGAAGTCGCACTCTCACGGAAGTGTCGTTCGGCTACATGCCCTTCAACTTCCTATCTGCGTTCGTGGCACCCTTTTTTGTGGTGTACGCGACGGTTCGGTTCGGCGGCAGCGCCGCGGCCTTCGGATACCTGGCCGCGGCGACCGCCATCGGCACCGCGGTGGGCGGCTTGATCGTCGGACGGCTCTCGACGAGACGCCGAGCGGGGCTGTGGTTGGCCGCCTCGGGCTTGATCGAAGGCGCACTGTACGTCGTCCTCGCCTTCTCCTTCGACCTGGGTCTCTCGGTGCTGGTGGCGTTCGGGGCCGGACTCTGTATCGGCTTCGGCAACACGGTCTACTACTCGGTTCTGCAGGCCAAGGTGCCGACTCATGTGCTGGGGCGGGTGCTCTCGATCGGAGATTTTGGTTCGTTCGTCGCGATCCCGATCGGCCTAGTCGCGGGCGGTCTCCTGATCGGACGCTACGGCATCGGGACGACGATCCTAGTGGCAGCGTTGGGAATTTTCATCACGAGCGCCCTTCTCCTCTGCCTTCGGGATTTCCGTGCCTTTGGCGAAGGAATGCGCCTTCCGGGTCGCGGATCGGAACCTCGGCGCCCGACCCCGTGAAGGTCCCAGTGTGTCGAAGGGACCGACATCGACGTCGCCATGATTCGGGAGTCGCCGCGGACTCGCACTCTCGGGGCGATAGAATCCTTATGCCCGACCGGGTGAATGACGGCCAATGTCGGGCCGGGGGGAAAGGGGATCGTCGATCCTCAAGGCAGGCGTCAAAGCACCGGACTTCACGCTCAAGAGTACTCCGGACCAGAGGGTCTCTCTTCGAGAACTTCTCGGACGGCCGGTTGTCCTGGCCTTCTATCCCGCCGATTGGAGCCCCGTTTGCTCCGACCAGATGGGCCTCTACGCCCAAGTGATGCCCGCGTTCAAGAAGTTCGATGCGGAGGTCGTCGGGATCTCCGTCGATGGCATCTGGTCGCATCTGGCGTTCTCCAAGGACCGAAAGCTCAACTTCCCGCTGCTTTCCGATTTTGAACCCAAGGGCGCCGTCTCGAAGCTGTACGGGGCGTTCGATGCCACCGTGGGTGAATCGACGCGAGCTCTCTTTGTGATCGATAAGGAGGGAATCATCCGGTGGAGCCTCCTCTCCCCCGACGGCATCAATCCGGGGGCGGATGGCATTCTCGCCGCGCTCGAGAAACTGGAGTGAGGTAGAATGTCGGCTGGCTACACACCGCCCCACCTCACGCTGCCGGTAGAGAAGAGGGACCATTCCGAGGGCTCGTCCGAAGCCCACGTAGTGCTCGTCGAGTACGGGGACTATCAGTGCCCCTACTGCGGCGCCGCATATCCGGTCGTGAAACGGATTCAGCGAGAGCTCGGGAGCGAGCTACGGTTCGTCTTTCGGAACTTTCCGCTCACCAATTCTCACCCGCAGGCGGAGTGGGCCGCGGAAACCGCGGAGGCCGCCGCCGACCAGGGAAAGTTCTGGGAGATGCACGACTTTCTGTACGAGAACCAGCAGTTCATGGGCAACGAGGCGCACTTCACGAAGTTCGAGGCGAAGCTGAAGCTCGACGTGCCGAGGATCGGACGAGAGGTGGCTCAGCGCGCCCACGCTGCGAGGGTCCAAGAGGACTTCATGAGCGGCGTTCGGAGCGGCGTCAACGGTACGCCGACGTTCTTCATCAACGGGATCCGGTACGACGGCCCACCTGAGTTTGGAGCGATGGTTTCGGCGCTGAAGCAGGGAGTGAAGCTTTCTCGGACCGGACCGCGTGAGTAAGGTCACCGACACGACGCGGCTCCGGGCCGGTCCGTTGGCGGGTCTCTGGCGCTCACCGTTTCACGACCTCCCCCAGGGTTATTCAGGTCGATTTCGCTCGCGATGGCATGGAGCCTCAGACGAAACCGAAGTTGGCCCCGTACCTTGTCGTGCGCGATGCCGCAGGATTGGGCCGATTCATCCAGAACGGGATCGGAGGGAAGCCGGGGTTCGAAGAGCGGGACGAGGACGGACGCGTCAACCACCTCGAGATGAAAATCGCGGATTCGTTGGTCATGCTGGCGGAAATGCCGGAGGGACGCGCTCCCTTCCCGGCGATGATCCACCTCTACGTGGCCGACGCCGATGCCGCTTACGAGCGCGCTCTCAAGGCGGGGGCAACGAGCGTCCGGGCCCCGATCGACGCTGGCGACGGCCGTCGTGGTGGAGTTCGGGACGCCTGGGGCAACGAGTGGTGGTTCACTCGCCGCTCGGCCTAGTCGCTGTACTCGTCGGCGCTGGATCTGTGAGCGCCGGGAATCCATCGGGCGTAGGCGGAAGGGGAAGGTCAACCGGCAGGGACCTCCTATCGCGCGGGGTGAGGGGGAAGCCCTCTGGACCACCTCGGCGGGTCGACCGGCGAACCGACCCGTTCTCGATTCTTCGGTGAGGCTCGACCACGCGCGGCACAAAGTCTAAGCGGGACCTCCCGATTGCGACCCGGTCGGGAATGACCACCACGCCCACGCCCGACTCTGCCAAGATCCGACGGCTCCAGCGCGCGCTCCGGGCTCGTCGAAAGGACGTCGAGGAGAGGTTTTGGCGCGCGGTCTCCCGGTCCGGGACGCCCCTCGTGGAACCGGTGAAGGATGATTCGACTCGTTCGTGGGTCACGTACCTGTGGCGGGGCGACGCCGGAACGCGTTCGGTAGGCCTTTTCTCCCCCCAGACCGAGTTCGGAAAGCTGGAGAGCTTGTCGCGGCTCCCAGGCTCCCGGGTCTGGTTCCGGACCACGAAGGCACGGAACGATTGCATGGGAGGATACTGCCTGCTCCCCAACGTCTCACGCGTTCAGTTCGATGATCTCAGTGACTACCTGAAGGTCCTGAAGCGGGGCTCGGTCGACCCGCTGAATCCGATGCGATTCGAAAGTCCGGAGGACCCCGAGTTTCCCGACCACCCGATCTACGGGATGACCTTCTCCGTCCTCCACCTCGCGGGTGCTCCTCGTCACACGGAACTCCTGCCCCGTGACCGCACACCGAGCGGATCCCTGAAGCAATACAAGCTCCGTAGCCGCGTTCTCAAGAATCGGCGTCGGGTTTGGGCCTACACTCCCCCGAACGCCGACAAGAACGATCGCCGCGCCAATCTAGTGGTCTTCTTCGACGGGCTGGCGTACGTGAACGAGATTCCGACTCCGACCATCCTCGACAATCTCATCGCGAAAGGGAAGATCCCTCCGACCTACGCGGTCTTTGTCGATGCGCTCGACCTGACCACCCGGTCCCGGGAACTTCCGTGCAACCCCGACTTTGGCAAATTCCTCACGAAAGAACTGCTGCCGTGGAGTCGGCGGATCCTCGGTCGCTCGTTTCCCGGAACCAAGACCACGCTCGCGGGATTCAGCTACGGAGGGCTCTGCGCTCTCTACTGGGGAATGAGATACCCGAAGCGGTTCCGCGGGGTCATCTCGCAGTCGGGGTCATTCTGGTGGGCTCCCCAAGGCTCGGCCGAACCCGTAGCGCTGGCCAAGGAGTTCATGCGTCGCCCCCGCTTGCCGCTGCGAATCTACATGGACGCGGGGCGATACGAGGGTTCGGCCAGCCCGGAGAACGGGTCCGGTCAACTCGGCTCGAATCGACACCTGCGCGACATTCTTCTCATGAAGGGCTACCCGGTTCGGTACCAGACGTACAACGGGGGGCACGACACGTACTGTTGGCGGCAGACCCTCGTCGACGCTCTTCCGTGGGTTCTATCGTAGATCGGCCGAACCTCCTCCTTCGTTCGGCTACCGGCAAATATTTCGACCGAGCATGCGGGTGCCCAGCCGTCGCAAACCGAGTTCGTCGGCGAGCCGAGCGCGATGACTCCGTCGGGCCCCTGCAAGCGTGATGGCCGAAGGCGGCATAGACCGACGGTGAGCGCGCATGGGCCAAATCGTAGTAACTTTGCTTAAGCAGACCGGGTGGCGGAATCCTCTCGACCCTTTCGGTCTGGTCGCCTACCGAGAGCTGGAACGTTCCAAGAAGCTGGGGATCCGAGGAGACGGCATAATTGTCGCCATCGCCCCGGGGCAATTCTCCGGCACAGGAATTCCTGACCAGATCCGGGTGACGGTGGACTGGGGCGATGCCGCCGGGACTCCCCTGCCATCGGATTCCTGAGCTTCGCCGTCGAGCTCGCGGGCTGGGAATACGCCTCTCCCAACGGACGGGTCCTGCCGTCGACTCAACCTCTGGCAGACCTAGTCCACCCTCGCTAGCCGGAGGAGTCCTCATCGGGAATGGCCCGCGAGAACCAGACCCCTACGGCGAACATGGCCGCGGCGGCACAGCCGCTGATGATTACGATGAGCAGGTCTGGCCACGCGAGCGCGGCCAGAAGCACGAGGACAGCCCCGCCCACAAATATCCATCCGCGGAGCCGCCCCCGGTTGATGTCGACCAGAGTTTCCGGGCGCATCTCCGTGACGCCGAGAGAAGCCTTGCCGCCGCCTCCGGTTCCGATCCCGGCCATTCCACGTCACACCTTGAAGGGGGCTTTTCAACGATGAAACCTTCGAGGCTCAAGCGCACACGGCCGGCGTCGAATTGAACAGGGTCTTGCGC
>JASHUP010000233.1 GCA_030039915.1 Thermoplasmata archaeon
GCCACGGCCCGAAAGCCACTTCGGTTAGATTAATGGCCCCACCCCTCCAATTCGCTCAAAGGCTACCGAAGCGGGCCTGTTAGACCGAACCCGGGATACTCTCGGCACACCGCTCAGAAACCGAAGTTATAGCGTAGAATCCTGGCCCCGGCAGCTCTTCGTCACCAAGCCAGTGCCCGATCGCGACTCGGTGCACCGCCATTTCCGTCCCCGCCGCCCGAGTGTAATAGCCCCATGGCCACCCCCACCTCCCGTGTCTCGCGATGCGAGACGTGCGAACCGCCATTCTCGTTCCGCCAAGGTCCCAGAACCTCGGTCGGCCCGATGTGTCCCGGTTCCGGGGCCACAATCGCGATCGTCCGCCCCGGGAGCGTTCTCGACCCGAGCGGGACCGTGAGTGGACTGAGGGGTTCGAGTCCGGGACACCCCGCGGAAAGCCGGGCCGGAATTGCCGGCAATCTCGGGCAACGGGCCCGGTTCGGCATCCAAAAAACGCCGGAGTTCCCGAGGCCTTAATCCGTAGGAATGGATTCTCGGGCGTGCCCTCGAACCGACGGCTTGCAGCCATCATGGCGACCGACATGGTGGACTTCTCGGCGCTGACTCACCGGGACGAGAGCCGGGCACTCCAACTCGTCGGCACCCAGCGCCAAGTGATCCGTTCCGTTCTTCCGGAGTTCGACGGAAGAGAAGTCAAGACCATCGGGGACGGCTTCCTCATCGAGTTCACCAGCGCACTGAGCGCCACGCTCTGCGCCGTCGAGATTCAGAAACGACTCGAAGAACGAAACCGATCCGGGACAACGGACCGCCTCCAGCTCCGGATCGGGCTCCACGTGGGGGATGTTGTGGGGGATGGCGATGACATTTTGGGGGATGCGGTGAACATTGCAGCTCGGATCGAGCCGCTCGCGGAGGCCAGCGGAATCTGCCTCAGCGGTCCGATCTACGACCAGATTCACAACAAGATTCCCTTCTCCTTCACTCGACTCGAACATTCCTTCCTCAAGAATATCGAGACGCCGATCGACGTGTACAGCATCGATCTCCCCTGGCACGGCTTGCCTGCCGCGCGGATCACTCCGTGGACGGACCGGGAGGCAGAGCTCGCCGACCTCGGGAGAGTTCTCAGCGACGCCAGTTCAGGTCATGGCGCCATCGTCGCGATCTCGGGGGAACCGGGGATCGGTAAGACGCGGCTCGCCGAGGAGGTTATCCGGCTCTCGAAGGGAAAGGGGTTCCGAGCCCTCCGGTCGAGAGGTTTTCAAGGCGAGCCGGGGTTGGCGTACGGGCACTGGGTGGAGGCCATCCGAGAATACGTCCGGGAGGCTCCTGACCCGCTCCTCTACAAAGTCTGTACGGGTTGCCTGTCGCAGATCGTAAAACTTGTTCCGGAGCTCGGCGACCGAATCGGACCGGGTCCTCCGAGCCCTCAACTCGAGCCCGGACCCGAACAGCTGCGTCTGTTCGAAGGGATTGCCCAGCTCTTTCGGAACGTACTGAAGGAATCCCCGCTCATTCTCCTCCTCGACGACCTTCAGTGGGCCGATTCGTCCTCGCTCGCGGTCCTGGATTACCTATCACGACAGGTTCACACTGCCCGGTTTCTCATCGTCCTCACCTACCGCGATCCCGAGGGCAGCGAGAACGAGCGGCTGACCGAGGTGATTTCCACCTTGCGGCGGCATCACACGCTGACCGAGATCTCCCTGCATCGATTCGACTCGGAAAATGCCTCCCAACTGGTCACGGCGGTTCTCGGAAGCCCCGATTCGGTCCCCGAGGTGGCCGTATTGGTGAATAGGAAAACGGGGGGAAATCCACTCTTCGTCGAAGAGCTCGTACGGGCTTTGGTCGAAGAGCAACGCCTCGTCAAGACGGCAGAGGGGTGGAGAGCAGGCCCCGAAGCGGATGTGGAGCTTCCTTCTCGCATCCGGGACGTGATTCTGCAGCGGGTGAATCGCCTGGACGAAGAGACCCAGACCCTCCTCTCGCTCTCGTCGGTGCTTCCCGAGCGTTTCAACCTCGAACTGCTGGAGCAGGTCAGCGCGAAGGACTCGGAAGCGGTCCTTCGGCTGGCGGAACGCATGCTGCGGGCTCGCATCTTTCGCGAATCAGAAATTTCACCGGGCGTTCCCGTGTACCAGTTCGCCGACGACCAGATCCGCGAGACGCTCTACGAGCGCTTGGCGCTCCCTCGGAGGAAGCAGTACCACCTCCAAGTTGCCCACGCGCTCGAGGCCGTGGCGGGCGCGGAACAGGGGTCGATCGCGCCGGAGCTCGCCCGCAACTTCCTTCGCGGAGGTGACTACGCCCAGGCTTTGCGATACTCGATTCTGGCCGGGGAACGATCGGCGTCGGTGTACGCCCGGGAGGCCGCGATCGAGTACTATCGGACGGCCCTGGTCGCCCTTTCTCATGTCCCGAACGATCGCACGCGGTTCGAAATCCTTGATCGGCTTGGCTCGGAGCTGGAGGCCATCGGGAGAAACCAAGAGTGCATCGGGTGTTGGGCGGAAGCCGCCGAGGGTTTCGAGCGACTCGGAGACCGTGTGAAGGCGGGAGATCTCTTTCTGCGACTCGTGGCCGCTCGTCCGGAGGCGGACGACTCGGAGATCATCCAACACGACCTTGAACGGGCTCGAGCAAACCTCGAGGCGGAGCCGCCGAGCAAGGAATTGGGCCGCTATTATTTGCACCGCGCGCTGAGTGCGTTGTGGGTCAATGATGATGCCACGGGCCGGGCGTTCATCAAACAAGCCCTCGAGACGGCCGAATCCGTCCGTGATCACGCGCTGGAGGCCGAGATCCACCACATCCTGGGTCGGACCGCTCGGAACCCCACCGAAGGAATCCGCGAGTTAGAACAGGCCATCCAGCTGGGCCTGAAGTACGACCCGCCAACTGCCATCCGTTCGTACTGGGAAGTCGCCTCCATCCTGTGCATGGGCCTGGGGGAGATGCGCCAGGCCCAGGAGGAGATCGAACCGGCAATCGCCCTCGCCGAGAAACTCCACTACGAGGATCTCGCGATGGATCTGATCGGAATCGCCCGGTCCTTCATCATGTTCTTCCTGGGAGATCTCGAAGCCTCCGCGAAAGCCGCGATGCAGGGTGCGGCGTACCGACAGAGCTTCGGCCGCGCTCTGTCCGGACCGAATCTTTGCTGCGTATGGAACAACGAGATTGAAAGAGGAAATCTCGAGGAGGCCCACCGATGGGAAGCTCAACTGCCCGCCTCGGGCTGGGTGGAGACGGGATTCGGGGACTTCTGGAAGAGTTGGACCGAAGCCCAGCAGCGGATGGCAGAGGGCGACCTCGGTGCCGCGGCGGAGCGCTGGCGTCACAGCCTCGAAGCGATCCGAGGAAACCTGTGGTCCTGGTCGAGGTTCCTTCCTATACTCTCCCTCTCCCCGTTGGTCGATTGCTCGATCCGGCAGGGGAAACTCGAGGAAGCGGAGGGCTACCTCGCCGAGATCAGGAGGTCGGTGGCCCCGTCGGACTCGCCGGCGGCCCAAGCCTTCCTGGGGAGAGCGGAGGGAATCATCGCGCTGGCTCGCGGAGATGTCCAGCGGGCAGTGGGTTTCCTGAAATCAAGCGTCGAAGAGTGGGAACGAAGTGGGTGGAAAATCGAGGAAGGGAAGAGCCGATTTGAGCTGGCTCGTGCACTCCATGACACCGACCGTTCCGAAGAGGCACTGCGCGAGCTCGATCGGACCATCGAGTTGTTCCGGCAAGCGTCCGCTCGTCTGAACCTGGAGCGGGCGAAGACGTTCCGGGAGTCGCTCATCCCGGAGTCGCGCAGGTGATCGAATCCCCGCTTCATTTCGATTTCTCCGCGTTTCAGGTCAGTACGCGCCGGGTTCCACTCCTTATGCGGTTCATCAACCGAGACGGGTCCTTTGCTCCGAATCCGGGACCTTCTCGGCGCACCCCCCAGAACGCGAAGTTACAGTGTAGACGCCGGGCCCCGGCATCTTTTCCGTCTCGCCGTCGGATCGGCCATCGACGAGTCGACAGAGCCGGGCTACGTCGCGGCCGGGGCGGTTTGACCACGCTAGACGGCCTCGGCGGAAGAACGGGGAAACCGAGTGTGCGAGAACCGGACTGCCCCGGCGGGGACCATCCAGGGATAGAATTGGTATTCGAGATAACCCGCCTGGACCCAAGGATCGGCCGCCGCGCATTCTTGGAGTTCCTCCGGAGGCCCCCGAAAGATGATCAGACCGCGAATCGGGCCCGCTGCGCCGGACAGTACGGGCCCGGCGGCGAGCAGGCGGCCGTCGTCGTGTAGTCGGGCGAGGTGAGCCAGGTGCGCGTCCTGGAGCTGGTCCTCAGTCTTCGGATCGAGCTTCGGCGCGTTGGGTCGTCGTACGAGCAACGCCATCGTGAACCGCTCGAACTCCATGTTAGCGCGACACCTCCGGAGGCCAAGAAGTCGTTGAGCGTTTCTCGAGATCGCGACCGGCGAGCACCTCACCTCCTCGTGGGATATCTCCGACAGCCCCGGAGAGCGCCAAGCTCATCTGCCAACGCGCCAGCACTGAGTGCGTTCGCCCGAGGCACTCTGAATGGTCGACGCGTGCTACATTTGCCGACGCACCCAGGTTGAGCTGGATCGCCTCAACGAAGAGACCCGTACTCGAACCTACCTTTCGTACTTCAGCAACGCCCGTGGTCAGATCGATGATCAGTCACGAAAGATCACGTTTCTGCAACGGCTCCAGGACGAGGAGGGCGCTGACCCGCATTTCCGGATCAACGCGCAACAAGTGTTCGGCGATCCGGAGGCGTACAAGAAACTCATGCCCTGGGTCGAGATGTTGATGGAGATCGCGAACGCCCGTCCGAAGAAACCGGAGGACACGCGGTCGATCGGGGAGCTGGTCGACGACCTTCTCAAGGACGAGCGACACCTCGCGTCCAAGATGGAACAGGGGCTGATGGAGCTTCGAGGCGGGTTCACCGTTGGAGGGAGGTCTCCGCTCACGCTCGAAGAGGTCACCCTTTCGTTTCCCGTCGAATGGACGATCGCCGGGTCTCCGTTCACCTGGAGGGCGAGTCAGGCCAGCGACCGCGAACCCCTGCGGCGAGAACCATCGACGTCCCTGCCCGTGGTCGATATCCCGGTGCACCTCTGCTCGATCTGCCGGAAAGTGGTCCGCCTGGGTTAGCGCCGGAAGGTGGATGCCCCTCGCTCGAGCGCGTCCCACAAAAGATTCTTATCCTGTCATCCCCACGAACCCGCGTCCACTGGTCGGCGTTGACTCGTGGACCGAGGGGAGTTAGCTCGTGGTGCTGGTCTGCGTCGCCGGTCCCCCCGTTATTCCGTGCGACTCAGGCGACATCGCGTGGGTGATCGCGGCCACCGCGCTCGTCATGATCATGACCCCGGGCCTCGGGTTCTTCTACGGAGGCTTGGTTCGACGCAAGAACCTCGTCTCCACGATCGTGCAATGCATGGCGATCTTCGCGATCGTGAGCCTCGCGTGGGCGCTCTGGGGCTTCACGATGGCCTTCGGCCCCTCGGTGGGGTACGGATTCATCGGGAACTTCCAGTACTTCGGCCTGAACGGGGTCGGGTCCGCGGCGAATACAGCGTACTCGTCCACGATACCGGCGCTGCTCTACTTTGCGTTCCAGCTGAAGTTCGCCGCTATCACGCCCGCGCTGATCATCGGTGCGTTCGCGGGGCGGATCCGCCTCAAGCCACTGCTCATCTTCATTCTCTCCTGGGTGACGTTCATCTACTTCCCGGTCGCCCACTGGGTGTGGGGCGACGGCGGCTGGTTGCATGTGATGGGCGTCGAGGACTTTGCCGGGGGAATGGTGGTCCATACCACGGCGGGGGTCAGCGCCCTGGCCGCCGCGCTCGTCATCGGCCGGGGGATCGACTTCGGCAAAGAGAGTCGCCCGAACAATGTCCCCTATGTGATCCTCGGAACTGCGATTCTCTGGTTCGGTTGGTTCGGCTTCAACGCGGGCAGCTCTCTGGCGGCGAACGATATCGCTGTGAACGCGCTCGTCACGACCAACCTCGCGGCCGCAGCGGCGGGCGTCAGCTGGATGCTCCTTGACTGGATCTGGAAGGGGAAGCCGTCGGCGGTCGGGATGTGCGTCGGCTTCGTCTGCGGCCTCGCCGCCGTGACGCCGGCGGCCGGTTACGTCTCTCCGGCATTCTCGATGGTGATCGGGGTCGCGGCCGGTGTCGGATGCAACTTTGTTGTCCGCTGGCGGGCGCGGACGAAGCTCGACGACTCGCTCGACGTGTTCGCCTGCCACGGTGTTGGAGGGATGTGGGGAACGGTCGCCACGGGCTTGTTCGCTTCGTCCGCGATCAACGCCGCGGGGCAGAACGGACTCGTCTACGGGAACGTTCACTTCGCGCTGCTGCAGATGTTCGCGGTTGCGGTGGTGGCCACCTTCGCGTTCTTCGGTACGTACGTCATCATGCGGGTGATCAACTACTTCTCGCCGATCCGAGCGGATCCCGAGGAGCAGAAGGCCGGGCTCGACGAGGTTCATTTCGGGGAAGAGGCGTACTACCCTACCTCCGAGTGATCGCGGCGAACGTTGGCGCGGCCGTGGCTCGGCCCGCCCGGAGGGGAATCGCCGGTTAGGTTGGCGGGGGTCCTAGCTGAGGCAGTAGGTGGATCGCCGGCGGAAGCTCAGTCGGCGGGACGTACTCGGAGAGGGGTCTACCCGCCACCCGGAGCACCTTGGAAGCGACCCCGCGACAGTACCCGCATGCTTCGCAGGTCGTGTGTTCGCAGTCGACCGCCGCGATATGTCGGAGGAAGTCGGGCGGGAACGCCCGGTTGTCGATCGAGAGTTCCGAGAGGGGAGAGAATGCCCGGGCGAGCGTCGCGGCCTCCGCTCCCTGGGAGCCGGTGGCGATTCGTTGAAGCGCCGCGAGCGGCGCTTTGACCTGTACGAGGCTCAGGATGTCGGTCAGGTCGCCCGGGTAGGAGCGTTCGGCATACGCCCGAGCGCAGCGCACCAACCAGTCGGTGGAGCGGTTGCGTCCCGAGACCTTGAACCGTGTCACTCCGGCCTCCTCGAAGACAGCGAGGTCCTCGGGGCGCACGAAGATTCCCGAGATCAGTTTCGACGGGTCGCGCACGTATTCGAGGCCGCACTCGAGGATCGGGTACTCGAAGGCCGGACACGGCGCCGAGGGCTGGGACGCGAGCGAGCTCGTATTCAGATGGTGTCCGCGATATGGGCAGGAGGGGAGGCAGCTCTGGTTGACCAGGACCTCGACCTCGGCGCCGAGCCGGACCAACCCGCGGATGAGACGGAAGTCTCGATTGCCCTCTTCCAGGATGATCCGCCGTGCGCCCAGCCTGAGGAAGTACTCCGCCTGGGTGACCGTGCGGATGCGCGCAAAGGTCGAGACGGAAATGGGTACCTCCGGGTATTCCGTACGGATCGCTTCGATGAGGGCCGGTAGCGCCACCACGAATCCGTCCACGCCGAGGTCGAGCAACTCGGCAACCTCACCCAGGAGCCGATCGATGTACCCCGGCGTATACTCCCGAAGTCCGAGGTCGTTGCTGTTGAGCGTCGCAAAGAATCGACGGGAATAATGGTGGACGACCTCAAGATGTGCTCGAAACGCTTCGTGGCTTACGTTCGGAAGGATCTGGGGCGGTCGCCCGCCGCCGGTCAGTTGGATCGGAAATCCTCCGAAAAACGTGGACACCGGTAGATTCGCCGTCTCCCGGACGAGTCGGTCATCGAAGTTCGAGGCCAGGACGAGCTCCATCGCTCCTCCGATGACTCGCCCTACGTGAGCCGGCTCCCGCACCGGTGCGGTCAAACTGGCTTGGGCCGATTCTGACTCCCAGGGACGGCATGTCCGACTACGACGAAACCGCGGTCGCTCTGGTGGAGGCGCGCGCGCGGCTGGAGGAGATCGACCGTGCCCTGCTTCGGCTCGTGGCGGCCCGGCTCGAAGCGGCGAACCTCGCGATCCGGATCCGGATCGAACAGGGGGAGGAAGTCTGCGACCCTGCCCAGGAGCGCCGAGTTCTCGCGCGGGCGCGCTGCTGGGCGAACGGGGCGGGCCTCCCTCCGGTGCTGGCGGAGACCATCTTTCGCGCGCTCATCGAGGCGGGAAAGGAACGGGCCGAGACCCCCCGCGACGGCCAGCGACTCTTGGCGGTGATGGGACACTGATGCGCCTTCACTCGCGCAACGCAAGACCAAACCGGCGAAATCATCCCGGAAGGTGACCGAGGAGGGGTTCCGCGCGAAACCTCTCGCCGGCGATCTTGGCAG
>JASHUP010000234.1 GCA_030039915.1 Thermoplasmata archaeon
GAGAACTCGGCCATCCCCGACTGGGCATTGATCGCCGCGAGTCCGTTCACGACTCCGACAGCCGCGCCCTCGGTCGTGAACATCCGGTACTCTTTGCGCCGCTCGATGTACCGGTCGGCGATCTGCTGCTCGAGCGAGCGGCTCGCCTTCTTCGCCTTCACGACCTGGTCTGCGTGGACCATCGGGAGGCCGTCGGAGAGCGCGATGTCCCCGGCGACCCGTACAAGGCCGCCGAGTTCGCGCAGACGCAAGGTGAGCTGACCGGAGCGCCCCGCGCGGCGCTGAGCCTCGCGGATGACCTCGGTCATCGCCCCGACATCGAAGTGCGGGATCTTCTTGTCCTTCACGACCTCCTGGGCGACGAACCGAACGATCTTCATTCGGTTCTCGGGAGTGTCCGGCATCGTCGTCTTCACGTAGAGTTCGTAGCCGTACCCTCGGATCCGCGAGCGCAGGGCCGGGTGCATCGTCTGGACGCTGTCGACGTTCCCCGCGGCGACCAGGACGAAGTCGGAGGGCACCGGCTCGGTCTTAACCATCGCATCGGCGGAGCGCTCGGATTGGCCGACGATGGGGAACTTGCGCTCCTGGAGCGCGGTCAGCAGGGAGTGCTGGCTCTCGATCTTCAGGAGGTTGATCTCGTCCAGGAACAGGACCCCGCCGTTCGCGCGGTGGATCGCGCCAACCTCGACCCGCTCGTGGGGCGGGGTTTCGAGTCCGCCCGACTGGAAGGGGTCGTGTTTCACGTCGCCGAGCAGCGCGCCCGCATGAGCGCCGGTCGCGTCCACGAACGGGGGCTTGTCGTCGGGCGAGTGGGAGACGAGGAGCTTCGCGACCGCGTTGCCTGTATCGCTTCGGCCGCCCGAGAAGCGAACGATCGCGTAGATGATGAACACGATCAGGAGCCCGACCAGAAGGGCCGTGAGGTCCTTGTCGACGATCACGATGTAGAGGGTGAAGGCGAAGATCGCCAGCGCGATCACGACAAAGAGGATCGTTCGCTGTTCTTTCTTCTGGGCCGCCTCGAGCTTCTGAGCCGCGACGATCTCCTTTCCCTTCCCGGCGGGGACGACTCGGATCTTCGGCTCGTTCGGGTCCTCGCTGTTCGAGTAGGCGAGAATGTCCTGCAGCTGTTCCTTGGGAAGGAAATCCACCATCGCCCGGGCGAGCATGCTCTTGCCCGTGCCCGGCTCGCCGATCAACATCATGTGCCGCTTCTGGGTCGCGGCCTTGTGCGCCACTTCGACGGCGTCGTCCTGCCCGATCACCTGGTCAAGTAGGCGCGGCGGCACCTCGACCTGTGCGCTCGAAGAGTAGGGGAGGGTCTTCGCCCACTGCTCGAGTTCGTTGACCGCGGCCGCCTCACCGGGCGTCGTGGAGGGGGATTCCGACGGGGCTTCCGTTCCTTCTGCCATGGTGGCGTCGCGGCTCTCTATGGCCGAGAACCCATTCGCCAATGAATCGAAGGGGCGGTGCGTATAAATCCCTTAGCACCGAAAAACGAGACGCCGTGACCGGTTTTCCCCGCTCCGCATGGCTTTGCCGGCCGTGATTGAGCCTCGGGGGTCGTCCGTTATCTACCGCTCCGGACTCGGCCGAGCGGTGGCGAGGGATGACCGTCCGTCTCGAGGGAAAGCCGGTCGCCGAGGCCATCGACGCAACGACCCGGGCCGCGATCGCGGCCCTCCCCTCGGGCGAGCGCGCGCCCTGCCTTGCGAGCGTCCACCGCGGCGTGGATAGCCCCTTCCGTTTCTACCTGAAGCGTCAGGCGAAGGCCGCGAGCGCGCTCGGGATCACCTTCCGGGACGAGCCGCTCGCCCCCGGCGACGGCCCGCGCGAGCTGGTCGACCACCTGGCGGCGCTCGACCGGGACCCGACGGTGGACGCGGTGCTGCTCGAGCACCCGCTGCCCCCTCCGTTCGATTTCTATCGGGCCGTGGCCGCGCTGCGCCCGGCGAAGGACGTGGACGGGGTCGGGACCGCGAACCTGGGCCGGCTCGTAGCTCAGGCCCCGGTGCAGGTGCCGGCGGTCGCGCTCGCAGCGGTCGCGATCGCTCAGCATTACCGGCTTCCGATCGAGGGGGAACGGGTGGTCGTCCTCGGCCGGTCCGAAACCGTCGGTCTGCCGCTCGCCCTCCTGTTGGCCGGCAAGGGGATCGGTCTCAACGCGACGGTCACCGTTGTCCACTCCCGCACTCACGATCTGCGCGGTGCGCTCGACGGCGCCCGGACGATCTTCTCCTGCGTGGGGCGGCCCCGCCTCCTCGATCGAACGGTCGTTCCGGAAGGGGCTCAGATCGTGGACGTCGGTGTTTCGACCGTCCCCGATCCTGCCCGTCCCGGGAGCTCCAAAACGGCGGGGGACGCCGACCTGGACGACCTGGACGGGTGGGCCGGTGGCATTTCGCCGGTGCCCGGTGGCGTCGGGCCCGTGACGGTTGCGAAGCTCATGGCGGCGACCGTCGAAGCGCGACGACTGCTGAATGCGGAGGCCGCGCAGTGAGTCCGGCCACGGCGGGGAAGTCATCGGCCCGGCACGTGGTGACGTTGCACTGCCGGGACTGCCCGATGTGGTACGGGGCCGAGGACGATGGGTGGGGCCCGTGCTCCATCAAGAATCGTCGGGGAGACGAACGGTACCTCACCTGGGGGGGGCATCTCTGCGACGAGGGTTACGTGCCGCCGGCCGCGAGCCCGAGCCGGGCCCGGGCCGGAGCGTTGAGCGGAGTCCGTTCGACCTCCAGCGCGTCCGCGGTCGGATACACCTCGACCTCGAAAGCCGGCCAGGGCAGGCGACGGGCGGCCCGGCGGACCGCAAAGGGCGAAAATTCAACGCGACGGCGCTCCGCGTCGAAGCGATAGTCCTCCGGCCCCGCTCCCACCTTCTTCGCGACCCGAACGGACCATCGATCGAGGCGCTCGTCGTCGACGGCCTCCACCACCCCGAGGATGACCGTGCCGTCCTCGGTCCGGGGAGCGAAGCCCGGGGCGGTCCGCTCGGCGCGCCGGAGGAGGCGCTGGCGCAATTGGACGCCGTCCTTGAACCGCGACGAACAGTAGTGAACGGGAACGGAGAGCCGGAGCTCCCGCACGAGGCGCTCCGCGACCGCCCGGCTTCCCCGGACACCCCAGCCGTTGCGTGGATCGACCCGATAGCCGCGCTCGTGCATCTTCGCTTCGTTCGTTTCCGAAAACTCGAGCTCGTTCAGGTTCACGAAGTCGACTCCGATCCGGTCGAGGGTCTCGAGCAGGCGTCGGAGCTCGGCTTCCTTCTCCGGTAGCACGGGGATCTCGACCCCTCGACGGACCCCCCAATCGGGGGCGCTCTCGAGCACGGCTCGGTAGGCCCCGCCGTCGCTCGCGAGCGGGCCCCAGAGGTAGTGCGGGATGTGGAGCCGGAACTCGTCGAGCCCGGCGCGCGCGAGCCGAGCGAGCTTCTCCGGGTTCGGCTCGTGGGTGTAGAGATGGATGTGGTGCGACGATCCGAACTCGCGTTTCAAGAGACGGACGTAATGTTCCACCCGGTCAACGACCCCGAGCGGGTCACCCCCGGTGATCCCCGTCCCGGCCGCTCCGATCGCCCGCGCCTCGTCCAGCACGTCTGCGTCCCCCCGTACGCGACGTTCGTTCGCGTAGACGACGTCGAGCTGGTTGCGGGCCGGTGACACCGGGCAGTAGAAGCAGCGGAAGCGGCAGAGGCCCGTCACGAACAGGACCATCTTCCGCCCCTCCGCGCACTGCGAGCACGCGGGGGAAAGCTCCCCGCGGTGACTCGACGCCATCGGCAGGAGGTGGAGGCCGTTCGTGTTCATCGCGGGCCGGAGCCGGCGCGCCGCCGATAAGCGTTTCCCGCGTCCCTTCGGGCCCTACCGGCATCGGTCGAGG
>JASHUP010000235.1 GCA_030039915.1 Thermoplasmata archaeon
ATCACCCAGCTCCCGATCCTCACGATGCCGGCGGATGACGTGACGCACCCGATCCCCGACCTCACCGGCTACATCACGGAGGGCCAGGTCTACGTCAGCCGCGACATCCAGCGGCGCGGCATCTACCCGCCGATCGACATCCTGCCGTCGCTCTCGCGCCTCATGGGGCAGGGGGTCGGCAAGGGCCGAACGCGGGAGGACCACCGCGGAGTCTCCGACCAACTGTTCGCGGCCTACGCGACGGGGAAGGACCAGCGCGCCCTCTCCGCGATCGTCGGCGAGGAGGCGCTCAGCGCGACCGACCGACTCTACCTCAAGGCGGCCGACCGCTTCGAGGCCGAGTTCGTGAACCAGCGGCCCGACGAGGACCGGTCGATCGACGAGAGCCTCGCGATCGCCTGGGACATCCTCGCCGACTTCCCCGACTCGGAGCTGAAGCGGATCCGGCCGGAATTCATCGAGAAGTACAAGCCGAAGCGGGCGGCCTCTTCGACCTAGACGGTCGCGAGCGTCCATGCCGGCGGAAACCGTACGACCGACACGCCTCGAGCTGCTGCGCACGCGACGGCGCATCGTGGTCGCGAAGAAGGGGCTGAACCTGCTCAAGCTCAAGCGCTCGGCGCTGATCGTTGAGTTCTTCGCGCTCTCGCGCGAGGCGATGAAGCTGCGCGGCGACCTCAAGAACCGCATCGCGCAAGGATACGAGTCGATCCGACTCGCCGAGATGATGGAGGGCCCGACCCGGCTCGAGAGCATCTCGATGCTCCTCCCCGACCTCTCCCCGGTCGCGGTGACGACCAAGAACGTCATGGGGGTCCGCACGCCGCGCGTCGACCGCGGCGGCTTCGGACCGACCGCGACCCCGGACCTCCTCGACGTCCCCACGTCGATCCAGGAGTCGGTCCGCCGGTTCCAGGGGATCTACGCGGTCGTCCTCGACATCGCCGAGAAGGAGAACGCGCTCCGTCGCCTCCTCAAGGAGATCGAGAAGACGAAGCGGCGGGCGAGCGCGATCGAGAACGTCCTCATCCCGCGTCTCCAGGGAGTCGTCCGGTACATCAAATTCCGATTCGACGAGATGGAGCGGGACGCGTTCAGCATGCTGAAGACGGTCAAGCGGAAGATGGAGCAGGAGGGCAGCAGTGCGAGCGCCGCCTAACGCCGCCGTTCGCCGCTTCGCCCTCGTCTGGAAGGCGAGCACGCTCGTGAAGCTCGCCGCGCTCGCGGTGGTCGCGCTGCTCGTGCTCAAGCTGGTCGGGGGGTTCTGAACCGCGATGGTCACCGAAGCGACGTCCGCGGCCGCACCGGGGTCGGTCGAAGCGCTGAAACGCGTGAAGGCGGTCGAGACCGAGTGGGACGGTCGGCTCTCCGCCGCGCGCGAGGAGGCCGAGGCGAGCCTCCGGGGGCTCCGCGAGGAGGCGGACGCCTCGGTCCGTGCCGCGCAGGCCGAGGCCGAGCGCGAACGCGCCGAGCGCGTCGAGCGCGCCCGGGTCGAGGCCGCCGGATTGGCCGCCGGGATCCTCGCCGACGGCCAGAAGGCCGCCGCCGCCGCGGCCCGAGGCGAGGGCCGTCGACCCGCCGACAAGAAGGACGCGATCCTCTCGGTCGTGCTGGGTTCGTTCGGGAAGGATTAGGTCGGTCGAGGAGGCGGATCCGAGCGTGGCGCTACGTCCGGTCAAGATGGCCCGGGTCGGCCTGCTCGGTCTCAAGGAGGACGAGGAACGGATCCTCACCGTCCTGCACGACCTCCGCGTCGCGCAGGTCGAACCGCTCTCGGCCGAAGCGATGGCCGAGCTCGGTCCCGAGCGAGGACCCGAGACGCTGCGCGAGGTGGGCGACGAGACGCTGAGGTTCCGCGGCCTCCTGAGCGCGCTCCCTCGGGTTCCGGCCGGTCCCCCGCGCCGGTTCAACTCGGTCGCCGAGATCCTCGCGGCCGCGAAGACCGTTCCCATCGACGCGGAGGTCGGAGCGCTGAAGCGCGAGGACGACCGGCTCGTCACCGAGCTCAAGGCGGCGACCGACACCGGCCAGCTGCTCGACGAGCTCTCGTTCTATCCCGACCGTCTCGAGTACCTCGACTCGAAGAGCTTCCTCACGTTCTACGGCGAAGCTCCGGCGTCCCAGTACACCGAGTTCGCGGCCGCGCTCGCTCCCGAGGCGGACGCGCAGGTGCTCCTCGGACCGTCGGGAGACCCGGTCCGGTTCCTCGTCCTCCTGCGCCCATCGGGCGCCGACGCGCTCTCGCGCCTCTCGCAGTCGCGCGGGGTCCGCCTCGTCGCCCTCCCGCGCCTCCACGGCACGGTCAGCGAAGAGCGCTCCGCGGTGCGCGCGCGCATGGCCGCGATCACCGAGCGGCGCGTCGCGATCGCGGCTCGCCTCGCCGCGGTCTCGGAGGAGTGGTACCCCCTCGTGAGCGCGATCGCCGAGGCGCTCGAGATCGAGAACCGGAAGGCCGAGGTGCTGACCAAGCTCGGAGCGAGCCGCACCGCCTTCGCGCTCGAGGCGTGGGTGCCCGAGCGGGACGTCGGCCGGCTCGAGTCGGTCGTCCAGCAGACGAGCGGCCAGCGCGCGTTCCTCTACCGGATCCCGACGCGGGAGGAGCCGCCGACGATGATGGCGAACCCGGCCGGGGTGCGCCGGTTCGAGTTCTTCATTCGATTCTACTCGCTCCCGCAGGCGACCGAGTGGGACCCGACGCTCGTCTTCGCGATCGTCTTTCCGATCTTCTTTGGCTTCATGCTCGGCGACTGGGGCTACGGCCTCGTCATCCTGCTGATCTCGCTGTGGATGATCCGCGGGTTCCCCGGCGCGCAGCACCTCCCGAAGGCCGGCCGGAAGTTCGTGAAGACGATCATGGGGCCGAAAGGCATGCAGCAGCTCGCCTACGCGCTGCTACCCGGCTGCGCGATCGCGATCGGGCTCGGCGTCTACCTGGACGAGTTCTTCGGCTATCCGCTCCTCCACCAGCTCTTCGGCTACGTCGGCCCGGACCCGGCCTCGGCGAAGAGCGTGCCCACCCTCTTGCTCGTCGCGGGATTCATCGGCCTCGGCA
>JASHUP010000236.1 GCA_030039915.1 Thermoplasmata archaeon
CAGGTGTCGAACCGGTCGTGACAAAGGAGCACGTCTCCCTCGCGGCGGCCGCGCCGCCGCTACCGCCCGGCGTCGCGCACTGCGACGCGGTCGCCGCGCTAAAGCTCGAGCCGCCGTTGGTGCTGTAGAGCCACTGCCAGGAGTAGGGTCCGGTTCCGGTCGACGGGAGCGTCGCGCTCAGGGTCGAGGTCTGCCCCTGGTCGACGATCGGGGCCGAGGTGACCGCCGGCGAAGCGGGAGTTCCCAAGCCCGTCGCCACCTTGACGGTCGACGACGGCCCTGACGTCTGCACTTCGGACGTTGTCGCGCCGTCGGTGACTTCGAGTTCGAAGGCGTAGGAGTCGCCTGTGGTCAGGGCGCCCGAGGCGATGGTACAGGCCTCTGGGTCTCCGGCAGCCGCTCCCGCGCCCGCGTCGACCGCGCATTGAGTGGCGTTCTGGTAGGCACCGCTGTTCACCGAGATCTCCCACTGCCAGGAGTAGGGCGACGACCCCGTCGACGGGATCGTCGCCGAGAGCGTGAGGGCCTGGTCGACGTCGAGCGCGACCGCGCTCGACGCCGGAGCGGCGGGCGCAGTCAGGGCCGAACCGACCGTGATGACGGCGGAGGGCACGGACGTGGCCGTCTCGGGCGTGGACGCGCTGTCCGTGACGACCAGTTCGAAGGAATAGGAGTCCCCGACGGTCAGTGAGTTCACGGAGATCGAGCAGGTCTCCACCGCCCCGCCACTGGCCGCCGAACCGGCGTTGACCGCGCAGAGCGTGGCGGATGCGTAGCTCGCGTCGTCCACCGACGTCAGCCATTGCCAGGCGTAGGGACCCGTGCCGGTCGAGGGAATCGTGGCGATGATCGTGAGGGCCTGGTCCACGTCGAGCTTGGAGGCGCTCGGGGTCGGCGCGGCCGGAGTGCCCAACGAGGAGTCCACCGTAACGACCGACGAGGCCGAGGACGTCGAGGTCTCGGGTTGCGTCGCACTGTCCGTGACCTCGAGTTCGAAAAGGTAGCTTCCCGTGGGCGTCGAACCGGAGGTCGCAAAGTCGCAGGTCTCCTTCGCTCCGGCCAGGGCCCCGTTTCCGCTTGGGGTCGAGCACTGCGACGAGGTCGCCGCATGGAAGCTCGAGCCGCCGTTCGAGCTGTACAGCCATACCCACGAATACGGACTGGTCCCCGTCGACGGGATCGTTGCTTGAAGGGTCGAGGTCTGTCCCTGGTCCACGATGGGATTAGAGGTGACCGAGGGCGCGGAGGCCGGCGTCAGCTCGCTGCTGACGGCCACGGCCGTGGAGGCGGTCGAGGTCGCGCTCTCCGGCGTGGTCGCGCTATCGTTCACGAGCAGTTCGAAGGTGTACTTGTCGCCGGGCGTGAGCGCGCCCGCCGTGATCGAGCAGGTTACCGGACCGGAGGCCGCCCCGCTTCCGCTCGGCGTTCCGCAGATCGTCGCCTTGCTGTAGGCCGAACCCGTGGAGACCAGCCACTCGTACTCGTACGGGCCCGTGCCCGTGGACGGGATCGTCCCCGAAACGCTGACGGCCTGGTTCACGTCGAGGGCTGCCGCACTCGGATTCGGGGCGGCCGGAGCTCCGAGGGCGGAGGCGACCGCGACCGAGCTGGACGCGGACGAGGTCTGCGTCTCCGGCATCGGGGCACTGTCGTTCACGAGGAGTTTGAAAGTGTAGGTGTCGCCCGGCGTGAGCACGCTCGCGCCGATCGAGCAGGACACCGGTCCCGTCGCGGCTCCCGTGCCGCTCGGGGTGGCGCACACGGTCGCCTTCACATATCCCGAGCCGGTCGACACGAGCCACTCGTAATCGTACGGTGCGGTTCCCGTCGACGGGATCGTGGCCGATACGATGAGCGGCTGATCGACATCCAGGGCGGTCGCGCTGGCGGACGGCGTGGAAGGGGCAGTGAGCGCCGAGTTGACCGTGACGTCCGCGGTGGACGACGTCGCGACCGCGTCGTTCGAGTCGGTCACGGTGTAGCAGAAGTAGGTGCTGCTGGTCGGCGAGGCAAGGTACGTAGAGGAGGTCGCTCCCGTGATCGGTGATCCCAGGGCCGTGCAGACGCTCGCCGAGCTTCCGGAGTACCACTGGTAGGTGTCGCCTCCCGACCCCCCGGAAGGGTTCGCGGTCAACGAGATCGACTGTCCGCTGTCAATGACGAACGACCCGGGGGTCGGGGTTCCCGCAGTGAGCGCGGAACTCGTCGTCACCGTCGGCGACACCGGGGAGACCTGGACCTCCGGTGTGGAAGCGCTGTCCGTTACCTGGAACTCAAATGTGTAGGAGCTGCTCGCCGAGAGCGTGTTGCCCGGGATGGTGCACGTTTCCATCTCTCCGCCGCTCGCCCCGCTGCCTCTCGCCGAAGCGCCGCACTGGGTCGCGTCGACATAGCCACCGGCGTCATCGACCTGGATCAGCCACTGCCAGGAGTAGGACGGTGTTCCCGAGGACGGAATATTCGCCGTCACGGTCAGCGGCTGGTCGGCATCCAGGTTGGTCGCGCTCGGGGACGGCGCGGCCGGCACTCCCAGCGCGGTGTTGACGACCACCGACCCCGGCGAGGAGTCGACCACGGCAGGAGTGGTCGCACTGTCCGTCACCTGCAGCTCGAAGCTGTACGTCCCGGTGGTGGTCGATCCGGTGGTGACAAAGCTGCACGTCAGACTGGTCGGGGCCGAGCAGTCCGTAGCATCGGAGTACACCGAGCCTCCGGGGGCCTCCTCGAGCCACTGGTAGCTGTAGGAACCGGTGCCCGTGGTCGGCGCTGTTTCGGTGAGCGAGGCCGTCTGTCCTTGGTCGATGGTCTGGGAGCCCGGAGAGGGCGTGGGAACCACCAGCGCCGTGTTCACCGTGACGGTGAGGGCAGAGGAGGCGACCACACTGTGCGTCGTCGCGCTGTCCGTCACCTGTAGCTCGAAGCTGTACGTTCCGGTCGGGGTCGACCCGCCGGTGACAAAGCTGCACGTCAACGTCGTCGGAGACGCACAGTCGGTCGCGTCCGAGTAGGAGGAGGCCCCGGGGGCTTCCTCCAGCCACTGGTAGGTGTAGGGATTCGTTCCCGTCGTGGGCGCCGTT
>JASHUP010000237.1 GCA_030039915.1 Thermoplasmata archaeon
GCGAGGAGCAGCTCGAGCTCAATCTGCGGCCCCACCCCTACGAGTTCTATCGGTACATGGACGTCTGAGTACCGGTCCGGGCGGCGGCCAACCCTTTCAACCCCCTTTCCGCTCCGTCCCGACGGGGAGCCGCCGATGGGCGAAGCGCAGGTCCTCACCGGCGGCCGGGTGTTCACCGGCCGACGCTACGTCGAGGCGCTGCTCATCGACCAGGGAATCGTGGTGGCCGCCGGCCCGGACGCGGACGTCCGCCGGGTCGCCCCCTCGGGAAGCAACGTCCTCCCCCTTGCGGGTCGAGTCGTGATCCCCGGGCTCATCGACTCGCACCTCCACGTGAGCGACCTCACCCGGTTTCGCACGGGATTGAATCTCGGCGAGGTCCGGGACCTGGACGACCTTCTTTCTCGGGCCCGGGAGTGGTCGGTGCTCCATCCCGACGGGCCGATCGTGGGTCGAGGGCTCGACGTCGACCGATCCCTTGGCGGCCGATGGCCGGTTCGGACCGACCTCGACCGGGGGGTGGGCGACCGACCGTTCGTGGTCGTTCATGCGAGCGGGCACGCCGCGATCGCGAACAGTTTCGCACTCGCCGCGATCGACCTCGAGTCGCGCACCGCTTCGGAGCGGGAGGGCAGGCTCGGGATGGGGGTCGACGGGACGCCGAACGGGATCCTCTACGAGGAGGGCGTGCGCTGGCTCTCTCCCTTGCTGGCCGCGCCGCCGAAGTCGGAGGACCTGCGGGACACGTTCCGATGGCTCTCCTCCTTCGGGCTCACCACCGTCGCCTCGATGAACGTCCCCCCGGAGGAGCTCGGCGAGCTCCGGGGGATAGCCGACCAAGCTCAACTCCCGGTCCGCCTCCGCGTGTACGTCCGCCTCCTCCGGGTCTCCGAGATGCGACGGCACGACCTCGCCCCGGTGGGTCGCCCCGGTCGCTTCCGGGTCGTTGGAACGAAGGGGTTCACGGACGGCGCCTTCGGCCCGCGGACCGCGTGGCTCTCGGAACCGTACTCCGACGCGCCAGAAGGCAGCGGGCTCGCGGTCGAGTCGGATGATGAACTTTCCCGGTGCCTCGCGACCTCGGACGAGCTCGGCCTCGCCCCCGCGCTGCACGCGATCGGAGACCGCGCGATCGTCCGAGCGGCCCGGCTGCTCACGCCGTACGCCCGACGCGAGGGGGCGCCCGCGAGGATCGAGCACGTGGGCCTGACCCTCCCGGAGACCCTTGCGTTCCTCGACACGGTGCGCCCGGCGCTCGTCGTCCAGCCGGGCTTCCTCTGGAGCGATCTGTGGCTGGGGGCGAGGCTCGGGACGGAGCGGACGCGCTGGGCCTACGCGTTCCGAACCCTCGCCGACCGCGGGCATCTCCTCGCCGGCTCGAGTGACGCGCCGTACGACCCCCCGGACCCGTGGCGCGGTCTGCGGGCCGCGGTCGAGCGACGGGACGAACTCGGTCGCTCCGCGAACCCGGACCCGCGGGAAGCGCTCGCTCCCGAGGAGGCGGTCCGTCTCTACACGCACAATGCGGGCCTCGTCCTCGGGGAGCCCACGCTCGGCTCGCTCGAACCGGGTTCCGTCGGAGACCTGGTCATCCTTGAAGCGCGAACGATCGGCGAGGCGATCCGGATCGGCGCCCCGTGCGTCCGGGAAACCTGGGTGGACGGCGAGCGCGTGTTCGAGCGCTCCGTGGGGGCTTCGACCGAAACTGGTTAACCCGCCCCCGTAGTCGAGCGGCCATGGCGGGCGCGACCGAGGTCCCTCCCCTCAAGGAATTCTCCCCCTCGATGCGGGTCGATCTGCTCATCTCCGACTGGAAGGCGGCGGTCGACCCCGAGCTTCCGCAGGAGGAGCAGGAACGGGCGCTCTACACGCAAGCTTGGGACGCCTATCGGGAAGGAGACTACGGCTTCGGACTGTGGTGCTGGCACGAATGCGACCGCCTGACGAACAACCTCAACGGGAACATTCGCGAAGTGACCCGCATCCTCGGGCCCGGCCACTACTTCGGCTTCTCCCACCGTCGCGCGGTCGCCGAGGCGGTACCGGTCGACCGGATCTACCGACCCCGCAAGGGCGACATGAGCACCCCCCGCACCGACGCGTTCGTCCTCCCGCATTACCAGGTGCTGTGCGTGTACCTCGTGCGCGCCGCGACCGGGGACGCGCGGGCCAAAGCGACGCTCGCCATCGCGCTCGGGGAGCTCGAGGACCAGCGGCGGGCCGACCCGTTCCTGCGGCACTTCGAGACGTTCCGCGACCTCCTCGCTCGGACGACAGGAGGTTCGCCGGCCGCGGCTCCAGCGGTTGCGGCGGACGCCCCCGCCCGGGCGCCTTCCGAGAAGCCGGCCCGCCGTCGTTCCGGCACCCAACCGAAGAAGTAGAGCGACCGGCTTTGGAAAAGCACTCTCGCGAGGGCGCGAGACTCTTTCTCAATACCGGGGCCGGGGTTCGAGATCAGTATCCCTCACGGTAGAGCTGTCGCGGAAGCTCGATGGGAGGGGGATGGTTGAAGTCGATGCCGGTGACCTCTTTGATCCTCTCCTTGAGCCAAAGGTCGAAGGGCTGTTTGGAGGACGCGAACAGTTGCAGGGCCCCCATCGGGTCCCCGGATTCGTAGTAGACGATGCATCGATCGCCTCCGGGGCCGCTTTCCAAAAACCAGCTCTCCTTCGTGGTCCCATGGCTCTTGAGTGCCTGCGCCGCTTCCGCCCGCCGGGGTCCGGATATCGCCTTGCAGACCTCTTCGAAAGCCGCC
>JASHUP010000238.1 GCA_030039915.1 Thermoplasmata archaeon
CCCCAACCGCCGTGCGGCGGCATCCCGAACCGGAACGCTTCGAGGTAGCCCGAGAACCGCTCCGGGTCGAGCCCGGCGCCCTCGATGTTCGCCCGCAGTCGCTCCAGGCGGTGTTCGCGGGCGCCTCCGCTCGCGATCTCGAGCCCCCGAAAGCCGAGGTCGAAGTAGTAGGTGAGCCGCGGGTTCGCGTCCTGGCGCTGCGCGTAGAACGTCCCCGCCTTGATCGCGGTCGGATAGTCGGTGATGAAGTAGAGCGCGGCGCCGAGCTCTCGGTCGACTCGCTCGCCGACCGCCTTCTCCTCCTCCGTCCCGAGGTCTTCCTCGGAGCCGGGACGACCGAGCCACTCCACGCACGTCGCGAACGGGATGCGCGGGAACGGGGTCTTCGGGCTCGGGATCCGCTCGGCGAGCGCGTTCCCGCGAGCCTCGAGCTCCCGCTTCGTCGAGGCGAACGAGTCGACCACGATCCCCTCGAGCGTCGATCGGACGTCCTCGACCGAGTCGATGAAACCGATCTCGCCATCGAGGCTCGAGAACTCGGTCGTGTGGCGGACCGTGTCCGAGGGCTCGGCCCGGAACGCCGGAGCGATCTCGAAGACCCGCTCGAACCCGGCGCCGATGAGCATTTGCTTGTACAGCTGCGGGCTCTGCGCGAGATACGCTCGGCCGTCGAAGTAGTCGACCGCAAAGAGCGTAGCCCCTCCCTCGGCGCCCTGTCGAAGGAGTTTCGGAGTGGCGACCTCGAGGAACCCGCGTTGAAGGAACGCGGCGCGGAAGCCGGCGAGGAGGACCGTGCGCATCTCGAAGACGGCGCGCACCGCCGGTTTGCGAAGGTCGAGCACGCGGTGGTCGAGCCGGGTGTTGAGCTCCGCGCCGACCTTGTCGACAACCCCGAGCGGCAGCGGCACTTCGGCGCGAGCGAGGACCTCGACGTGGCTCGGGAAGAGTTCGACCCCGCGCTGCGCGCGCTCCGACCGGCTCACGGTCCCTTCGACCGAGAGCACGGACTCGCGGGGCAGCTCCGCGAGGAGCACGAACAGCGCGGGATCGGTGACCCCTTTCTTGAGCGTGACCTGCGTCGTTCCCGACCCGTCGCGCACCAGGGCGAAGGCGACGCCGCCCAGCGCTCGGTAGTCTTCGAGGTGGCCCGAGATCCGGACGACCGCGCCGTCCAGCTCCCGGAGCTCACGCGACAGCCGGCGCGGGGGCGACAGGGGACGCGACCTCCTTGCGGGCCAGAGCCGCCCGAACGAGCGCCAGATAGAGGGGGTGGGGCGCCTCGGGGCGGGAGAGGAATTCGGGGTGGTACTGCACCCCGACGAAGAACGGATGCTCGGTCGCCTCGAGCGCTTCGACGCGCCCGTCGACGCTCATCCCGCTCACGACGAGGCCGTGGCGAGCGAGCCCTTCGATGTACTTCGGGTTGATCTCGTAGCGATGGCGGTGCCGCTCCCAGATCTCGCCCTTCCCGTACACCTCGGCCACCTTCGAGCCGGCGGTGAGGATCACGCGCTGAGCTCCGAGGCGCATCGTCCCGCCCAGGTCGTGGAGCTCCTTCTGCTCCTCGAGGATGCAGACGACCGGGTCGGGCGTGGTCGCATCGACCTCGGTCGTGTTCGCCTTCCCGAGCCCGAGAACGTTGCGGGCCGTCTCGACGGCGGCGAGCTGGAATCCGTAGCAGACCCCGAGGTACGGGATGCCGGACGTCCGCGCAATTTCGATGGCCCGGATCTTCCCCTCGGCCCCGCGGGCTCCGAATCCCCCGGGCACGATGATCGCGTCCGAGCGCTGGAGCCGCGCGAGCAGGGACGGGTTCTTCGGGATATCCTCGGAGTCGTACCACTGCAGGCGAACGTCGACGCCGAGGGTTCCCTGGCAGTGGTGGAACGCTTCGGAGTGCGAGAGGTAGGCGTCCCGGAGCTCGGTATACTTCCCGACGACCGCGACCTCGACCGAGTTCTCCCCCCGCCGATAGGTCGCGAGGAACTCCTTCCAGGTCGTGTAGTCGGGCGCGCGCTCGGGCAGCCCGAGCAGGCGCGTCAGGAACGAGCCGACCCCCTGGGCCTCGAGCACCAGCGGGACCTCGTAGATCACCGGCTGGTCCGGTACCGAGATCACCGCCTCGGGGGGAACGTCGCAGAACAGGGAGATCTTGGCCTTGATGTCGGGCGAGAGCGGGGCGGGCCCGCGGGCGATGATGACGTTCGGCCGGATCCCGATCGCCCGCAGCTCTCGCACCGAGTGCTGGGTCGGCTTCGTCTTCGGTTCCCCGACCGGGCCGACGACCGGGACGAGCGTCGTATGGACGAACGCCATGTGCCCTTCGCCGAGCTCGTAGGAAAGCTCCCGCAGCGCCTCGAGGAACGGCATCGACTCGATGTCTCCGACCGTGCCTCCGACCTCGACCAGCACGACCTCGGCGCCCGCGGCCTGCGCGACCTCGCGGATCGTCCGCTTGATCTCTCCCGTGACGTGAGGGATGATCTGAACGGTATTGCCGAGGTAGTCTCCGCGACGTTCCTTCTCGATGACCGCACGGTAGATCTTCCCGGTGGTGAGATTATGCGTTCCGGTGAGGCTCTGTCCCAGGAACCGCTCGTAGTTCCCGAGGTCCAGGTCGGCCTCGGTTCCGTCGTCCAGCACGAACACTTCGCCGTGCTGGTACGGGTTCATCGTGCCGGCGTCGACGT
>JASHUP010000239.1 GCA_030039915.1 Thermoplasmata archaeon
TGCTGAACGCATCGCTCGAACGCCCTCCCAACCTCTTCTCGGCCTACCCCTTCCCGAACGCGCTGACCCGCGAGTCCGCAAGGTCGGCGAAGTCCGCCTCCCGATCGCGGGACCGTACCGACCGCGAGCGCGCCTCTATCGGTACCCCGACGGACGGCTCCTCTGGCTGGTCCGTCTGTGGGAGTACGACCGGGCCGTGCCCCACTTGGTCTCCACGGCCGTCCTGCGACAATTCGCCCGCGTGAACCGTCTCCCTCGGCTGCGCGCCGATATCGATGCCCTGGAAGAACGAGCGGCCCACCGGGGCCGGAGATGAACGCGCCGGACACAGCCACCGTCGTCTGCCGCGGGACACCGGCCGCCCGGCGTCAGTGGTACGGGGAGCTCGCCCGACTCATCGCGTCCTCCCCCCGCGGCTCGGCCGCGCTCTTCGAGGGTCCGCTTCACGACCTCCCGGTATGGGTGACCGTTCGGCCGGCCGAACTTGTGACCGCGCTCGAGGCGAGCCCGGCTGGTGTCACGGTCCGGCTCGAGCCGCGTCCCGGAGCCCCACCGCTCCCTCCTCCTCCGCTCGCCTACGAGCACTGGGGCGATGTCGTCCGGACCGGGTCATCTCGGAGCCAACTGCTCGACCTCGGGAGCTCGACCATCGACCGGGTTGGAATCGCTCCCGCGGCAGGTCCGGAAACGTGGCTCGCGCTGCAGACGTTCTGGTTACCGGCCCGGCACGGGACCCTGTGGCTCGCGCGGAGATTCCGGTTCGCCGCACTCGCGCGGGACGAGGCCGACCGTCGGTTCCGCTCGCTCGGAGCGGCGATCGCAGCCCAGTGGAGTCATTCGATCGGGGTGCCCGCGACGGTTCGACCGGGCGCCCGCGGAACGCGTCGCGACTGGAGGCGGGGCGGCATGAACGCTCTTCCTCCCGACGGGTGGTTCGAGCGCTCGGCCCCGGTCGCTGCGTGGTCCATCGCCGCCCTCGAATCCGTGAGCGGCCCTCTTGAGGAACCTCCCGTAGAGACACCGGCGATCGTCTTCGGCGCCTCGGGCGCGGGGAAGACGACCTACCTAGCTCGCTGGGCCGCTGGAGCGGCGAACCGGGGAGAGAGTCTGGTCGTGGTCGACCTGCACGGGGACCTCACCCCGGCCATCGTCAGTCGACTTACCTCCGCAGCGCGGCAGCGCGTCGTCGCGACGGACGGGACCCTTCGTCCCGTGGCAGCGGTCGCCGCGCTCTCCTTTCGCACGTGTTCCGACCGGGCCGCGGCCCATCTTGTGGCCGCAATCAAGCGCCTCAGTCCGGACGGCACTGATCTCTACTGGGGATTCCGGCTCGAACGGATCTTCGACACGTTCGTCCGCCTCGCGCTCGAGACCGGGGGATCGCTCACCGACCTCTACGACCTCCTGACGAATCCAGAACGACGCGACGCGGCCCGACTTGCCACGCGCTCGGGGGAGCTCGCGCGGTTCCTCGACGAACTCGCCCCGGTCGTCCGCCGAAATCCCGAATTCCTCTGGTCGGCCGCGACGCGCCTATCGAAGGTGGTCCTCGTTCCCGCCCTGCGCGAGCTCCTCGCTCCGGAGGACGGAGGCCTCCCGGTGGAAGATCTCCTCGCGGGTGGACGGTCGCTCCTCGTCCGCCTCCCGTTCCCGGACCTCGGGCCCGAAGCGGCGGCGTTCGCCGCGACTCTCGTGCTTGGTCGAGTCTACCTCGGCCTCGCCGCGAGCGGCAATTGCGCGGGGTCCTCCCGGCCGACCTCGCTCGTGCTCGACGAAGTTCATGCCTTCTCGCCCCGGCTCGTCGCCGAGATCCTCACCGAGGGACGAAAATTCGGAGTTCGGACGTTAATTGCGACCCAGTACCCCGAGCGACTCGCGCCCGAAGTTCGTAACGCGACCCGAGGCGCGCTCCGCGGCTTCGTCACGTTCCGGGTCCCCCGCCCGGCGGCGACCGATGTGGGGGAGTGGTTCGGCCTCGGAACGACGGAGGCGCTCGATCGGCTACCGAGCCTCCCGACCGGCCAAGGCCTCCTCCTGGACCCGAACTGCGACGGGGCACGGCCCACCCGACCCGAGCCGCGGATGCCCGTAGTTGAGCCGGACGCGTGGAGGGACGTCGTGGACGCGACCCGACGAGAGTTCGACGTTCGCCCGGCCGATGAGGCCGATGTCCGAGAGATCGAGGCGGCCACCGAGAGGCTTCTTCTGGCCGTCCTCTCGTGCGCTGAGTCCGGAGTCACCCTCCACCGGTCGAAGGTCGTGGCGAGCGCCATGGCCCTCCCGGGGCGGTCGCCCGACCCCGCGACCCTCTCCGACCGACTGGTGACGCTGTTGCGGGAGGGGTACCTCGAGGAGGTCAATGAGGCGCTTCGGCTGTCCCCGGCCGGCGAACGGAGGCTCGGGCTCACCGCTCCGACCGGGGCCACCCGGGAGAGCGGGGAACACAGGGCGTTATTGATGGCCGCGTTCCGACTGTTCGCTCGTCATGGTTACCGACTCGAGATCCTGCGGCAGGGGCGGTTTGACACCACCTTGCCGGACGCCCGCCTGCGCCAGCTTCCCGCACCGAGCGACGTCCGCTCGCCCGCCGACCTCGCGGGCGCGATTGAGCACGCCCGAAGCGGCTGGGCATGGAGGGCCTTTGCCGGCCGCGACGTCTTCGTGGAGGTCGAGGTTTCCGGAGCCCTCCGCCCCGAGCGCGTGCGCCACGGAGTTCGGAAGGCCCTCTCTCAGGCGGCGTTCGTGCTCTTCGTGGTGGGCGACGCCCACCGGGCGAACCGGGTGCGCTCGGTGACCCGGTCGATGGGGCTCGGCCCGGACCGAGCCCAAGTCTGGACCCTCCGGATATCGGAGATGCGGGTGCCCGGCCGGGGCTGACGAGTCCCTATGAGCTACCGGCCGTTTCGAACGACGATGCGCGCCTTCGTCGCGGTCGAGGTGGTGGGGGATCGCGAGACCTCGCGGACGTCGGCGCCGGAGCACCTCACGCTCCTCTTCCTCGGGGAGATCCCGGCCGAGCGGGTCCCCCCGATCGTCGCGGCGCTGGCTCCGGTGGGTGCTCGAACCGCTCCGTTCGACCTCACCCTGGAAGGGATCGGAGCGTTTCCCTCGGCCGAGCGGCCCCGGGTCGTGTGGATGGGCGCCACGGCGGGGGCGGACGCGCTCGTTCGTCTGGCGGCGGAGGTCCGCGCGGCGCTGGCCGACGAAGGCGAGCCGGGCCGGCGCGACACGTTCGTCCCGCACCTCACGCTCTTCCGGGTCCGTTCCCCGGACGACCGTCGCCGGGCGAGGGACCTCTTGAGCGGAGTCACGCCGCCGCCCACCCCGAGACACCTCCCGGTCCGGGAGTTCGTCCTCAAGGAGAGCGAGCTCTCCTCGCGGGGCGCGACCCACCGCACGCTCGAGCGTTTCCCGCTCACCGGGACGGCGCTCGGCGAGCCGAACGCCTAACCCGACTCCCCCGTGGCCCGGTCGGCGACGAGCTTGCGCCAGAGGTAGAGCGTGGCGTAGCTTCCCCAGCCCGGGTAGTGCGCGTCGGCCCACGCGCGTGCCTTCTGTTCGGACGCGGAACGGCGCAGCACACCGTACTCGTCGAGCGCCACGCGGATCCCGAGGTCTCCGGCGATGAAGACGTCCGTCCGGCCCGCCCCTCGCAGGAGCGTGTTCTCCGCGGTCCACCGGCCGACCCCGGGCCGCGCGTCCAACTCGGCGATCGCGTCCGCGAGGGGCACGGAGTCGAGGCCGTCCGACGGGCCGGCCCCGGCCTCGATCGACCCCGCGAGGTGCAGGAGCGAG